>JACQAI010000544.1 GCA_016195115.1 Pseudomonadota bacterium | reverse complement strand
CCTGGGCAGTCGACGCGCTGCTCGCGGCCGGCGCGGCGCTGGTCGGCAAGACCCACACCGATGAGCTGTCGCGCGGCATCTTCGGCGAGAACGCCCATTACGGCACGCCGCTCAACCCCAAGGCGCCGGCGCGCGTGCCGGGCGGCTCGTCGAGCGGCTCGGCGGCCGCGGTCGCCGGCGGGTTGGTCGAGTTCGCGCTCGGCACCGACACCGGCGGCTCCGTGCGCGTACCGGCGTGCTTCTGCGGCATCTTCGGCATCCGCCCCAGTCACGGCCGCGTGTCGTTCGCGGGCGGCGTGGCGCAGGCGCCGAGCTTCGACACCGTCGGCTGGTTCGCGCGCGACGGCACGACCCTGGCGCGGGTCGGCGAGGTGCTGCTCGAGCAGGCGACCGAGGACGTGCTGCCGCGCCGGCTGCTGATCGCCGAGGACGCGCTGGCGCTCGCCGACGCCGAGGTGCGCGACGCCTTGCGCGCGCCGATCGAGCGCGTCGCCCGGCTGATCGGGACGGCAGCCCCGCACCGGGTGTTTCCGTCCGACCCCGAGGAGTGGCCGCGCCGCCAAACCACCCTGCAGAGCCGCGAGGCGTGGAATACCTTCGCGCCCTGGCTCGACCGGCGCGACCCTCGCCTCGGCTTCGAGGTCGCGGGCATGTTCTACCGCAACCTGCTGGTCACCGACGACGCGCTCGATCTTGCCGCGGCGTGCCGTGCCGCGATGCGCACGGCGCTCGGCGCACTGCTGGCAAACGGCACCGTGATCGCGCTGCCGACGGCGCCGATGCTGGCGCCGCCGCGAGGCCAGACCCGTTCCGCGATGCAAAGCCGGCGCGCACGAATCGCCAACTTCACGTGCGTCGCCGGGATGATCGGTGCGCCGCAGATCAACCTGCCGCTGGCGACCGCCGACGGCGTGCCGGTCGGACTGTCGCTGATCGGCGCGCCGAACCGCGACGAGGAACTGCTCGCGCTCGCCCGCAGGCTCGACGCGACGCCAGGCTAGATCACGCGGCCTTCAACAACCCGCCGTAGCGCGCCGGATCGAAGAACGTACTGCCCGCCTCATAGGCGCGGCCCTTCGACATGTCGGGTTTGCGCCCATGCTCGTTCTTGGCGTCGAACGTGATCTCGAGCTGGACCCCGCTCGGGTCGTAGACGAACAGCTGCCACAAGGTCGTGCCCGGGACCTCGAACTCGCGCCAATCGAGATCGTACTTCTTGAAGCGCTTGACGAAGTCGTGGAAGCCGACAGCCGAGAGCGAGACGTGATCGATCGCCGCAGTGCCCTGGGCCACGGTCTTGCGGCCGCCGAGCGCCGGGCCGCCGGCGTAGATGTGGATGATCGGGAAACCGGCCGGCCCCGCGGTGCCGAGCCAGGCGCCGGGGAATCCGAAGTTCGGCCGGTTGAACTCGGCGAGCCCGACCACCTCGGTATAGAACTTGACCGTCGCGGGAAGGTTCGCGGTCTTGATCGCGATGTGGAACAGCCCGGTGATCATCATGGTCGGGTCTCCTGGTCGGCCGGGCCGTGTGGCTTCGGCCCCGCCATGTTGGCCCGATCGCCGCAGGCGATCAACTGTCGCGCCGCCGTCGCGTGCGCCGCGCGCGCGGACGATTGACAGTCCTTCGACCTTCCCGAACACTCGACGCACAGTCTGGGACGCTGACAAAAGATAATCGGCCGCAACCGGCCGACCCGCGGGAGGCATCATGACGACGTCGCGCACGCCGATCTTCGACTACGCCGCCGACGCCGCGCCTTACGCGATGTCTTGAGGTGCTGTCGGTATCGGGCCTGTCGAAGCGCTTCGGCGGCTTCCTGGCGGTCAACCAGGTCTCGTTCGAGGTTCGGCAAGGCGAGCTGCTCGGGCTGATCGGCCCCAACGGCTCGGGCAAGAGCACCACTTTCAACCTGATCGCCGGTACCTTGGCGCCGAGCGCCGGCTCGATCCGTTTCGACGGCGCCGAGATCAGCGGCCTGCCGCCCTATCGCGTCTGCCGGATGGGCATCGGCCGCACCTTCCAGATCCCGCGGCCGTTCCGCAAGCTGCCGCTGATCGAGAACGTCGCGCTCGGCGCGTACTATAGCCAAGCCGGCGGCATCACCCAGAGCGAGGCGCGCCGGCGCGCCGAGGAAGCCCTCGCGCTGGTCGGCCTGCCGACCGCCGCGGATGCCACGACCCATGGTCTTGGCGCCGCAGCGCTGAAAAAACTCGAGCTCGCGCGCGCGATCGCCACTGGACCCAAGCTGCTGCTCGCCGACGAGAGCCTGGGCGGGCTCGATCCCGCCGAGATGGCCGGCGCCGCGCGGCTGCTCGCCGACATCCGCTCGCGCCTCGGCATGACGGTCGTATGGGTCGAGCACATCATGGGTGCGCTGATGCCGGTGGTCGATCGCGTCATCGTGCTCGATCACGGTGAGAAGATCTTCGAGGGGTCGCCCGATACCTGCGCGCGCGACGAGCGGGTGATCGAGGTCTATCTCGGCCGGCGGCGTGAATCCCCACCCCCATGATCGCGCCATGCTGAGCATCGCCAACCTGTCCGCCGGCTACGGCTCGTTCCAGGCGCTGTTCGACGTCTCGCTCGAGGTCGTGGCCGGCGAGGCGGTCGCCGTGATCGGCCCGAACGGCGCCGGCAAGACGACCTTGATGCGGGTGATCTCCGGCATGCTGCGGGCGCGCTCGGGCACACTGTCGTTGGACGGCCGCTCGCTGAGCGGCTTGAAAGCCTCGCGCATCGTCGCCACCGGCATCGCCCATGTGCCCGAGAACCGCCGACTGTTCCCACGCCTGACGGTCGACGAGAACCTGCGCATGGGCGCCTACCTGCCGGCGGCGCGTGCGCACTACGCCGAGCGCGCCGCCTGGGTGTTCGAGCTGTTTCCGCGGCTCAAGGAGCGCCGCGACCAGCTCGCCGGCACGCTCTCGGGCGGCGAGCAGCAGATGTGCTCGATCGGCCGCGCGCTGATGTCCAAGCCAAGGCTCCTGCTGCTCGACGAGCCCTCGGCCGGCCTGGCGCCGCTGGTCGTGCAGCAGGTGTTCGATCTGGTCCGGCGCATTCGCCAGGAAGGCTTCACCGTGCTGATCGTCGAGCAGAACGTCCAGCAGGCGCTCGAGCTGGTCGACCGCGCCTATCTGCTCGAGGCCGGCCACATCACGCTCAGCGGCAGCGCGCGCGAGCTGCTCCAGAGCGACGTGGTGCGGCGGTCGTACATGGGGATGTAGCGATGGACGCCATCTTCGACATCTTCATGCTCGAGGCGATGATCAACGGCGTGCTGCTGGGCGGCGTGCTGGCGCTGCTTGGGCTCGGCCTCAACCTGATCTTCGGCGTCATCGACGTGGTGTGGATCTGCTACGCCGAGCTGGTGATGTGCGGCATGTACGCGATCTACTGGCTGAATGCCTTCTACGGCTGGCCGCTGCCGCTCGCCTGCGCCGCCGCGGTCCTCGGCGTCGCGGCGCTCGGCGTCCTGCTCCACCTGCTGGTCATCGAGCCGATCCTCGGATCGGCGCCGATCAACCAGCTGCTCGCGACCGGCGGCATGCTGTTCTTCCTGCAGAGCTTCGCCACGCTCTTGTTCGGCACCGACTTCCGCAACCTCGGGATCCGCCTGCCGGCGTTCGAGATCGGCGAGATCTTCATCAGCCTGTCGCGCCTGATCGCCTTCGTGGTCGCGCTGATCGGCGCGGTCGGGCTCTATTTCTTCCTGTCGCGCACCTACATCGGCACCGCCGTGCGCGCGATCGCCCAGGATCGCGAGATCATGGGCCTGATGGGGGCCGACGAGCGCCGGATCTACTTCTTCACGTCGGCGATCGGCGGCGCGCTCGCCGGCCTCGGCGCCTGCCTGCTGGTGCTGCAGTATGACGTCCACCCGTTCATCGGCCTGACGTTCGGCCCGATCCTGTTCATGATCTGCGTGCTCGGCGGTCTCGGCAACATGCTGGGCGGCGTGATCGCGGCGTTCGTCATGGGCCAGATCATCTCGATCGGCGGCTACTTCTTCTCGATCGAGATGGCCGACGTGCTCGCGTTCGTGCTCTTCATCCTGCTGATCTTCCTGCGTCCGCAAGGGATCTTCAGCCGATGACGCGGCAACAGCAGCTGTGGGCCCTGCTGATCGCGGCGCTGGCCACGCTGCCGTTCGTGCTGCCCAGCTACTTCCTGCACATCGCGATCCAGGTCCTGATGTGGGGCTTCATCTACACGGCGTGGGCGATGATGGGGCGGTTCGGCCTGACATCGCTCGGCCATGGCGCCTTCATGGGCGTCGGCGCCTACACCTCGGCGCTGCTCTGGAATCTCTACGGCGTGACGCCGTGGCTCGGTATCCCGGCCGGCGCGGTGCTCGCGGTGCTGCTCGCGCTGGTGATCGGCTATCCGTGCTTCCATCTGCGCATCGTCGGGCACTATTTCGCGCTCGTGACCCTCGCGCTCAGCCAAGTGGTTGCGCTGGTCGTGATCGCCGCGCGCGACGTCACCGGCGGCTCGCTCGGCATGACGCCGCGTGCGGTCGAGGATTCCCTCTATGCGCTGCAGTTCCCCGACCGCACGACGTTCTACTTCATCGTGCTCGGGTTGTGGCTGATCGTGCTGGCGATCCGCGATTGGACCGATCGCGGCATGCGCAGCGCGGCGCTCGAGGCGATCGGCGAGGACGAGACCGCGGCGGCGGCGATCGGCATCCATGTCCTGCGCGAAAAGCTGCGCGTGACGGTGATCAGCGCGGCGATCACCGCGGTCGGCGGCTCGGTGTTCGTGCAGTACCTGATGTACGTCAATCCCGAGACGGTCTCGGGGGTCGGCATCTCGCTGCAGATCGTGTTCGCCTCGATCGCCGGCGGCATGTACGGCGTGCTCGGGCCGACCGTCGGCTCGCTCCTGACCTTGTCCTTG
>JACQAI010000543.1 GCA_016195115.1 Pseudomonadota bacterium | reverse complement strand
CGTCGCGCACCAGGGCGTGGATATAGACGGTGCGGAACGGCACGTCGCCCATGAAGGCGTGGCCCATCATCATCATGCGGGCGACCCAGAAGAAGATGATGTCGAAGCCGGTGACCAGCACGTCGGTCGGGTAGTAGCGCTCGAGGTCGCGCTGCACCTCGGGCGACCGGTCGGGCCAGCCCAAGGTGGAGAACGGCCACAGCGCCGACGAGAACCAGGTGTCGAGCACGTCGGGGTCGCGCACCAGCGCGACATCCTTGCCGAACTTGGCGCGGGCCGCGGCAATCGCCTCCGCTTCGGTCTCGGCGACGAAGATCTCGCCGTCGGGCGCGAACCACGCCGGGATCTGGTGGCCCCACCAGATCTGGCGCGAGATGCACCACGGCTGGATGTTGCGCATCCACTCGAAGAACGTGGCTTCCCACTGCTTGGGCACGAACGTGGTGGCGCCGGTCTCGACCGCCTTGATGGGATCCGCGGCGAGCGTCTTGGCGTCGGCGAACCACTGGTCGGTCAGCCACGGCTCGAGCACCTCGCCCGAGCGGTCGCCGTGCGGCACGCTGTGGACCTGGGTCTCGATCTTGTCGATCAGCCCCGCCGCCTCGAGGTCGGCGACCACGCGCTGGCGCGCCGCCTTGCGCTCCAGGCCGCGATAGGCCTCGGGCACGGCGTCGTTCAAATGCGCGTCGCGATCGAAGATGTTGATCAACGGCAGGCCGTGGCGCTTGCCGACCTCGAAGTCGTTGAAGTCGTGCGCCGGGGTGATCTTGACCGCGCCCGAGCCTTTCTCGGGGTCGCTGTACGCGTCCGCGACGATCGGGATGCGCCGGCCGACCAGCGGCAGCACGGCGTGCTTGCCGACCAGCTGCTTGTAGCGGTCGTCGTCGGGATGCACCGCCACGCCGGTGTCGCCCAGCATGGTCTCGGGGCGCGTCGTCGCGACCGTGATGAACGTGTCGGGCAGGTCTTCGATGGGATACTTGATGTACCACAGCGAGCCTTTGACCTCGTGCTGCTCGACCTCGAGGTCGGAGACCGCGGTGTGCAGGCGCGGATCCCAGTTGACCAGACGCTTGTCGCGATAGATCACACCGCGCCGATGGAGCTCGACGAACACCTTGCGGACGGCGCGGCTCAGGCCGTCGTCCATGGTGAAGCGCTCGCGGCTCCAGTCCGGCGAGGCGCCGAGCCGGCGCAGCTGGTGCGTGATCGTGCCGCCCGACTCCGCCTTCCACTGCCACACGCGCTCCAGGAACTTCTCACGCCCGAGCTTGGCGCGGCTCTCCTGCTTCTCCGCGAGCTGGCGCTCGACCACCATCTGGGTCGCGATGCCGGCGTGATCGGTGCCGGGCTGCCACAGCGCGTCGCGGCCGCGCGCGCGCCAATAGCGGATCAGCACGTCCTGCAGGGTGAAGGTCAGCGCGTGACCCATGTGCAGGCTGCCGGTCACGTTGGGCGGCGGCATCATGATGGTGAAGGGCTGCGCGCTCGAGTCGGGATGGGACGCAAACGCGCCGGCGCTTTCCCACTGCGCGTAGTGCTTGGCCTCGATCGGGCCGGGCTGGAAGGTTTTTTCGAGCATGTTCCGACGATACTGGACCGGAGGCCGCACGTGGCGGTCTCCCGAAGGGTGCTGGCGTTGAGATATCGGGCCGGGCGAACGGCGTGGGTTTTAACGCCGGCGGCCGGCCTGCGCTACTCGTTCGATCTCGGCGCGGACCAGGTCCTCGACCATGCCCGGCAGATTGGTGTCGAGCCAGTCCTGGAGCAGCGGCCGTACCGCGGCCATGACGAGCTGCTCGACCGTGATGCCGCCGCCACCGCCGCCGCCGAGCGGCGCGGCCGAGGAGGCGGTCGGCCGCGGCGGCGCCGACATCTCCTGCTCGAGCTGGGCAAACGCCGAGGCCGCCGCCGTCGATGAGGTCCCGGACATCAGGGCCTGGGAGAACTCCTCGTGGTCGAAGGCAATGTCGTCCTTGGCGCCGGCATCCCGATCGTCGAGGGCGAAGTTGGGTTTCGGCTCGTCGCCCGACAGGCTGACCACCGAGCCGTCGTCGTTGACCCGGTCCGTGAGTTCGAGGATGTCGTCGTCGGCCGCCGGGGGGACCGCGGCCGATGCGCCCGCCTCGGGAGCCGGCGCCGCCGTCTGGCCGTCAGCATCCTCCGAGATGATCCGGCGAATGGAGGCGAGAATCTCCTCCATCGACGGCTCTTGCTGGGCTTTGGCGTCGCTCATCCCTGTCCTCGTCCGCGTCCCCGCGCCTTTAAAGTAAGAAGATTACTCTAGGCGCTTGTCCTTTGCCAGATAATCAGATTTGGACGCTTTGACCTACTCGTCTTTCTGCTTGAGGATATCGGTTCCCCACCACCGATCCTCAATATCCTTGTAGTTGACTTCGAAATCGTAAAGCTCGACCGGCAGGGCGAGCTCGCGGGCGGTCATGCGCCCCATGGCGGCCAGGACCTGGAACGACGCCACCAAGTCGTCGTGGATCGCCTGCTCGCGCGCCACCTGGCCGTTCAGCAGCTCCTGCTCGGCATTGAGAATGTCGAGGATGGTGCGCGAACCGACCGAGGCCTCCTGGCGCACGCCTTCGAGCGCGATCTCGGAGGCCTGGACCTGCGAGGTCAGGGACTCGATGCGGGCGCGCGAGCTCAGCAGGGTCTCGAACGATTGGGTGGCGCTCGAGATCGCGGTGCGGCGCGCGTCGTTGACCAGGATCAGGCGCTGCGACGCGACTTGGCGCGCCTGACGCACCTGGGAGTACACCGCGCCCGACTCGTAGAGCGGCACGCTGAGCTGGGCGATCACCGACATCGCACCGACCGGCGGCGACGTGACCGCCAGGGGTTGCTCCTTCTGATAGGCGGCCGTGCCGACCACGCTCAAGGTCGGCAGCAGGCCGCCGCGCGCGACGTCGATCTGGGCGCGCGCGCTGCCTTCGTCGAACTGCGCGGCGATCACGGTCGGGTTGCGGGTCGCAGCCTCGGCCGAAGCTGCCTCGGAGTTCGCCGGCAGGCTGCGCGGGCGCGGCGGCTGGGTCAGGCGCAGCGCCGGCATGCCGATGATCTGCTGGAACGTCGCCCGTGAGGTTTCGAGCGTGCCCTCGGCTTGGATGCGGGTGGCAGTCGCGCCGGCGAGCCGTGCCTCCGCCTGGCTGACGTCGGTGCGGGTGACCTCGCCAACTCGGAACTGGTCGTTGGTCGCTTCGAGCTGGCGCTGCAGGACGCGCTCGTTGGCCATGTTGAGCCGGACCACGGCCTCGTTCTGCACGCTGTCGAGATAGGCGGTCGCGGCGCTGAGCAGCACGCTCTGCTCGGTGGCGAACAGGCGCGATCGGCCGGCCTGGATGGCATTTTTGGCCGCCTCGATGCCGGCGACCGTGCGGCCGCCGCGGTAGAGCGGCTGCGTGACGACGACCGAGCCCGACTTGGGCGTGCCCTCGATCGGATTGCGCGCATTGCCGCGGATATTGGTCTCGCCCTTGCCGATGCCCCCCGTCACCGTGACGGTCGGCCGCCAGTTGGCGCGCGCTTGGGCAATCTGCTCATCGGTGGCGCGCAGATTGGCACGTTCGGCCTGGAGCTGCGGATTGGAATTGTAGGCCGAGGCGAGCGCCTCCTCGAAGGTTTGCGCGGCGGCGGGCAGCGTCGCCCCCGCCAGCAGGGTCACGGTCAGCGTCGACAACAGGGAACGGCGAACAATCATGTGACGAACCGAATTGGGAAGCCGGAAAAATGGCACGCCGCGCGCGGCACGCGCTCTCAATAACGTTTCATGCTGGCGTCGATTTGGCTAGCCCATGCATCGATGCCGCCCGCCAAATTGCACGCCTGATCGTGGCCTTGGCCGCGCAGCCATTGGGTTACCTGCAGGCTCCGCATGCCGTGATGGCAGACCACCACGAGCGGCCGGTCAGCGGGCAGCTCACCCTGCCGACCGGGCAGCTCGGCCATCGGAATATCGATCGAGCCAGCGAAGCCGCAGATGGCGCGTTCCCACGGCTCGCGCACGTCGAGGATCGCCGGGGGGTGCGCGCCGTGCCGCCAGCGCTCGAGGTCGTCGACCGCGATCTGCAGCGGCAGCGGCGCGGACATCAGAAGACGAAGCTCTCCCGCGGCTCGAATTCCGGCAACAGCGGCGTCGCGGCGTCGAACAGGACGCGGGTCGAATAAATTTCGCCGAGGCGCTGGGTCAGCGTTGCTTGGCCGAGCCCGATCGCGCGCTTGACCACGGCGAGCAGCCGGCCGCCGTCGGCGAGCTGGCCCTTCAGCGCCGCCGGGACCTCGGGAACGCTGCCGCTGAGCAGGATGACGTCGAACGGTCCGCGGCCCGGCGCGCCGCTCGACAGCGCGCCCTCGACGATCTCGGCATTGGCGATCTTGAGCTCAGCCAGCAGCTCGCGCGCGCGCCGCGCATGGGGCTGCACTGGCTCGAGGCCGACGACCTGGCGTACCAGCCCCGCCGCCAGCGCCACCGCGTAGCCGGTGCCGCAGCCGATATCGAGCACCCGGTCGCCGGCGCGCAGCGCGGCGGTTTGGAGCAGGCGTGCCAGCACCATCGGCTCCATCAGATGGCGGCCGCCACCGAGGTCGAGATCCTTGTCGACGTAGGCGATGCCGCGCAGCGGCGCCGGCACGAACAGCTCACGCGGCACCTCAAGCAGCGCGTCGATCACGCCCTGGTCGGTCACCTTGTTGGTGCGGACCTGGCTCTCGACCATGTTGGTCCGCGCGGCTCGGTAGTTCATGGGCCTCGGGATTCCGCCTGATGCTGAATGGGTTATACGTCGGAGATCCGCCTTCCGCAACGCAGCACGGCGGCCCGACGCCCCACGTCCTTGACCGTACCGCCGGGAGCGCCCTATATCTCGCCGCGCGCGGCCGCTGGTCCGCCGGCCGGGTGGCAGAGTGGTTATGCAGGGGCCTGCAAAGCCCCGT
>JACQAI010000542.1 GCA_016195115.1 Pseudomonadota bacterium | reverse complement strand
GCCGCGCCGCCGCAACCACGGCGCGCGGGCCGCCGAGTTTGGCGATCTTGAGATGGGCGAGGAAGGGCGGGCCGAGCCGGCACAGCCGCGCGACGTCGGCCTCGCTCGCCAGGCCTTCGTCGAGCATCAGAGGGATCGACGTGGCGCGCGCCGCGCTCTCGAATGCCGCCCAGTCGCCGACCGTGGTCGGCTGTTCGACGTAGGCGAGATCGAAGCGCTCGAGCGCGCGCAGGCGTTCGGCCGCGACGTCGCCGGACCACGCGCCGTTGGCGTCGACCGCCAGCTTGATGCGCGCGCCGAAGCGCTCGCGCAGCCAGCCGAGGCGCGCGAGATCGCGCTCGAAGTCCGCGATCGCGATGCGCACCTTGATCTCGCGGAAGCCGTCGTCGACGTAGCGCTGCGCCAAGCGCTGGAACACGTCCTCGGGGCTCCAGAACAGGCAGTTGCAGCTCGCGGCGCGGGCTTGCCAGGTGCCGCCGAGAACCTCCGCGACCGGCACGCCGTCGCGTCGCGCGAGGCCCTCGACCAGCACGCTCTCGAGCGCCGCACGGGCCAGCGCCGGCGTCTCGGCCGACAGCGGCGGCAGGCGCTCGAGCAACGCTTCCGGCGGCAGCGACCAGTCCAGCCGCTCGGCGACGCGCCGGATCAGCGGCGCGACCTCGGCCTCCGGGATGTGGCTCAGATATTCGATGTTGGCCCGCACCTCGCCGATGCCGGCGAAGCCGTCGTCACGCTCGATCACGAGGTAGAGCTCGGACAGGCCGGGGATCGGCCCCGAAATCGCGGTGAAGACCTGGATGCCCGGCTCGTAGTGGAGCTGCGCGCCGAGCAGGCGGAGACGCGTGCGCATCAGCGCGTGCTGCCCGCGCGGTGCAGCATGTCGAGCGCGGTGCCGAGATAGAGCCGGCTGGCGCCGACGAACTCGTCGACCGGCACGAACTCGTCGGGCTTGTGCGCGACCGCAAGGCTGCCGGGACCGACCACGACGCCGGCGGCGCCGAGCGTGCGGAAGTGCACGAGGTCGCACGCCGCCGCGAAACCGGTCGGATCGCCCGATGCACCCACCGTCGACGCCGCGCTGGTCGCGGCGCGCACCAGGGGATGATCGGCTGCCGTCTCGGTGGCGCCGCCGGTGGTCGGCTTGAAGCCGACGATCTCGGCGGCGATGCCGTGCTGCTTGTGCAGATCCTTCAACAGGCGCTCGAGCTCGGCGATGGCGTCGGCCTCGCTCTCGCCAGGGATGAGCCGGCGGTCGAGCAGCAGCTCGCAGCCGTCCGGGATGATGTTGTCGGCCAAGCCGCCGTTGATGCGCGTGACCGTCAGGCTGGCGGCGCCGACCAGGGGGTGGTGGCGCTTGCAGACGTGGTCGCGGTGGTGCACCTCGATCGCGCGCAGCAGCGCCGCGGCGTGGAAGATCGCGTTGACGCCGAGCTCGGGCGAGCCGGAGTGCGCGGTCACGCCGGTCACCCGCACGATCGGGCGAAGACTCCCTTTGTGCGCGATCGCGACGCCGTTCGAGGTCGGCTCGCCGATCACGGCGTAGTCGATGGTCGGCCGCCCCGCGGCGTAGGCCTTGGCGCCACGGCTTTCGGCCTCCTCGTCGGCGACGAACACGGCGAGCAGGCTGCCGCGCCAGTCATCGCGGCCGGCGATCATCATGCGCGCGGCCTCGAGCATGGCGACGATCGGGCCCTTGGCGTCGCAGGAACCGCGGCCGTAGAGCCGGCCGTCGCGCGCGTGGAGCTGGAACGCCGGATGGCTCCACCCGGAGCCCGCCGGCACGACGTCGATGTGCGAGTTGAAGGCGAGACAGGGGCCCGGACCGTTGTCGAAGCGCGCGACGACGTTGACGCGGCCGGGGCCGACATCCTGCTGCTCGACCGTGAAGCCGATCTGGCCGAGCTCGGCAGCGAGGAATGCGGCGGCCTCGCTCTCGCGGCCCGGCGGATTTTCCGTGTTGATCGCGACCAGCCGCTCCAGCCGGTCGATCATGCGCGCGGAGTCCGGAGATATGTCGACCATCGACCGCCCCGTCAGACGGGGCGCCGCTGGCGTCGGGCCGGTGCCCCATGCCACGCTAGCCCAATGCCCCGGCGAGCGTCGAGACGCGTGATCGCGCGCGCGACATGCCGGCACCTCAACCTTGGGAGGCACCCTTGGACCTCGGCTTGACGGGAAAGGCGGCGCTCGTCACCGCCGCCAGCGATGGCCTCGGGCTGGCCTGCGCGCAACGCCTCGCCGAGGCCGGATGCCGGGTCGCGATCGCGGCCCGCGACGGGGTCAAGCTCGAGGCGGCGCGGGTTCGGCTCGCGGCGCTCGGCGACGCGCATGCGATCCCGGCTGACCTCCGCCGCGGCGAGACCATCGCGCCGCTGGTCGCAGAAGCCGTTCGGCGGCTGGGCGGCCTCGACATCCTGATCGTCAACGGCGGCCACGTCGCGTACGGCGACCTCGACGCGCTCGCCGAGGCGCAGTGGTACGAGGCCTTCGAGCTCCTGGTCATGAGCGCGGTCCGGCTGGTCGGCGCGGCGCTGCCGCACATGCGTGCGCGCGGCGGCGGCGACATCGTGTTCATCGGCTCGTCGACCACCCGCGAGCCGGCGGCGCACCTGTTGTCGAACGTCATGCGCGCCGGCGTCGCCGGGCTAGCCAAAACGCTGGCGCACGACGCCGCGCACGACAACATCCGCGTCAACGTCGTGGCGCCGGGCTATTTCGACACCGGGCGCGTGCGCCGGCGGGTCGACGAGACCGCGGCCGCGGACGGCGTGCCGCGCGCCGAGGCGGAGCGCCGGATCGCCGGCGCGGCACCGATGGGCCGCCTGGGCACCGCCGAGGAGTTCGCCGACCTGGTCGCGTTCGTGGCCAGCCGCCGCGCGGCCTACCTCGCCGGAACGACCATCACGATCGACGGTGCCGCGGGTCGCTCGCTGTTTTAAGCCGCCACTACCCCTCCGTCATTGCGAGGAGCGTAGCGACGAAGCAATCCAGCGGTCGCGCGACGTGCGCGGATCCAACATCTCTGGGTTGCTTCGCTTCGCTCGCAATGACGTCACAGATAATCCTCGAGCTTTACCGTCTCGATCCCCGGCGTGCGCTTGCGCTCGAAGTCGGCGGCGTGCTCGAGCGGCCTGGTCGCGTCGATGCCGAGGCGGCCCCAGTGGACCTTGTGCGGGTCGCGCGCGAACGACGGCACGCCCGGGATCGTGAACGTGTTGGTGTCGGGCCGGCAGCGCGTGCCCATGGCCCACAGCACGTCGCGCCAGTCGTGGATGTTGACGTCCTCGTCGACCGCGACGCAGAACAGCGTCCGGTTCATCTCGGCGCCGAACGCCGCCAGGATCGCGCGCCTGGGCTGGCCCTCGAACTGCTTCTTCATCCGGATGACGCAGAACTGCAGCGCCGGGTAGGAGACGACGTCGATGACGCTCGACACCCAGGTGCGCACCGCGGTGAAGATGCTGCCGGCGATCGGCACCGCCGTGATCGCGATCTCCTCGGTCGAGCCGGCGACGATGGCGTGGAAGATCGCGTCCTTGCGCGCGAGCACGCGGCGGATCGCGAAGACGTGGTTGTCCATCACCGGCGTGTAGTAGTCCATCCACTCGCCGAACGGGCCTTCGGGGCGCCGCACGCCGGGCAGCAGCTCGCCCTCGATGACGAACTCGGTGCTGCGCGGCGCCGGCAGCTTGGTCGGCCCGACCTCGCGCAGCGCGATGCCCTGGCCGGTGATCCGGGCCGCCAGGTCGTACTCGCTGGTCTCGGGGCCGATCGTCGCGCCGGCGGCCATGGCGAGCGCCGGCGGCAGCCCGAGCAGCACCGCGCACGCCAGCGGCTCGCCGCGTTTCTCCAGCTTCTGCTGAATGCGGAACAAATCGCCCGACGGGCTCAGCCGGCAGCGCAGCTCGCCATCGCTGACCATCTGCATGCGGTGATAGGAGAGGTTGGCGGTGCCGGTATCGGGGTCGCGCGCGACGATCACGCTCGCGGTCAAATAGGGCCCGGCGTCCTTCTCGGCATAGGTCAGCGACGGGATCTCGAACAGGCGGACTTCCTCGAGCGCTGGCGCGGCGTCGCCGCCCGGTGCGGTCGGCACGCTGCCGGTTCCGGCGGTCAGCGCCGCCCAGCGCCGCGCCACCTCGGCCTGCGGCACGCCCATCAGGTCGGCGATGATGGCGTAATTGCCGAGCACGTTGCTGACGACGCGGAAGCGCGTGCCGCGCACGCGCTCGAACAGCACCGGCAGATTGCGCTCGCGCTGGATCGCCTGGACGACCGCGCTCAGCTCGAACTTGGGATCGACCTCGCGCGTGACGCGCAACAGACGACCGCCGGCATCGAGCGTCTCGATGAAACTGCGCAGACCGTCAGCCACGACCCCTCCCGCAGCCTGGAAGCTTCGCAGTAGTATGGGGCAGGGGAGGAACCAGAGCCATGGCCAAAGCCTTCTTGATGGTGCGCGTGCAGGTCGCCGACGCGGCGCTGCGCGAGGGTTTCGACCGCTGGTACCAGGACGATCACCTGCCGTGGGCCCGCAAGGCGTTCGGCGCCGAGCGCGCCGCGCGCTTCTGGAGCCGCAGCGATCCGGCGCTGCACATCGCGCTCTACCAGTTTTCCGATCTCGCGACCGCCCGGCAGGCCACGCGGCCCGAGGTCATGACGCCGCTGATCGCCGATTTCGACAAGACCTGGCCGACCATCACGGCGCGAACGCGCGACTACCTGGAGCTCGTCCAGGAGCTGCAACCATAACGAGGAGGGGACCGACGTGACCAACCGGCGAAATTTTCTCAAGGGCGTCGCCAGCGGCATCATCTTCTGCAGCTGCGGTCTGCTCGATGCCGCGCACGCCCAACAGCCCGCGGCGCGCGCGCGCCGACCCGTGACGGTCAAGGGCAAGCGCGTCAAGACCATCGACGTCCACGCGCACTGCATGTTTCACGAGGCCAACGACCTGATGGGCGAGGAGGCCGCGCGCCTGGTCGCGCCGGTCAGGAATGCGCCGGAAGCCTTCATCACCGTGGCGGAGCGCCTCAAGGCCATGGACGACATGGCGATCGACATGGAGGTGCTGTCGATCAACCCGTTCTGGTATCGCAAGGAGCGCGATCTCGCCGCCCAGATCGTCAAGATCAACAACGAGAAGCTCGCCGAGCTGTGTGCCGCCCAGCCCGAGCGCTTCGCGGCGTTCGCGTCGCTGGCGCTGCAGCACCCGGATCTCGCGGTCGAGCAGCTCGAGCACGCGGTCAAGAAGCTCGGCCTGCGCGGCGCCGCGATCGGCGGCAGCGTGCTCGGCGAAAGCTTCCACGAGGCGCGCTTCCACCCGGTGTGGGCCAAGGCCGAGGAGCTCGGCGCGGTGCTGTTCGTCCATCCGCAGAGCACGCCGGAGCTGGCCAACCGCTTCAAGGGCAACGGCTGGCTGTCGAACACGATCGGCAACCCGCTCGAGACCACGATCGCGCTGCAGCATTTGATCTTCGAGGGCACGCTCGACAAGTTCCCGCGCCTCAAGGTCCTGGCCGCGCATGGCGGCGGCTATCTGCCGTCCTACGCGCCGCGCTCGGACCACGCCTGCTTCGTCTCGCCGGCCGGCTGCAACCCCGACATCAAGCTGAAAAAGAAGCCGACCGAGTACCTCAACCAGATGCATTTCGATGCCCTGGTGTTCACCGCCGAGGCGCTGCGGCATCTGGTGGCGCAGGTCGGGGCGAGCCAGGTCGTGCTCGGCTCCGATCATCCCTATATCTGGGAGCAGCACCCGGTCGATCACGTCCTCGGCGCGTCGACCTTGAGCGACCCGCAGAAGGTCGCGATCCTCGGCGGCAACGCCGCCAAGCTGTTCGGCTTCAAGGCGGTCTAGCAGGAAGGGAAGGGGGATGTGGAGATGAGTGGAGATGGAGGGGATGCGCGCGTAGCGCATTCACTCATCCCCCCGATCTCCCTATATCCCCATATCTCCCTTTGAGGGCCGCGCCGATGGCGCGGTGACTACGCCGCCGCGTACGTCATGCCGTAGAAGCGCTGGGGATTGTCGAGAAAGATCTTTTTCTTGAACTCGGTGGAGATGTCGTTGCGGTCGGCCAGGTGCTTGACCGCGTAGGGGAACTCGCCGTCCCAGTGCGGATAGTCCGACGCGAACAGGATGTTGTCGGCCGGGAAGAAGTCGGGCACGTAGCGCAGGGTCTTCTCCTCGGGCTCGCACGACACCCAGACGCGGCCGCACGTCATGTACTCGGACGGCTTCATTTTCAGCAGCGGCGCGTCGAAGCGGCGGAACTCGTACTCCTCGTCCATGTGCTCCATCCAGTAGGGCACCCAGCCGATGCCGGCCTCGAGGAACGCGACCTTCAGATCCCGGTACTTCTCCAAGAGGCCGCTGTAGATCACCGCGGTGCAGGCGATCAGCTGCTCGGGTGCATGCGACAGCGTGTGGATCTGCAAAAAATTCTCGAAATGACACAGCGGGTCCATGGTGTCGCTGCCCGAGGCGTGGAACGCCACCGCGACGCCCTGGCGCGCGCATTCCTCGTAGAACGGCCAGAAATCCTTGTGCGCGACGTTGCGGCTGCGGTCGTAGGTGTTGACCATGACGCCGACCGTGCCGAGCTTCGACATCGCGCGCTCCATCTCGACGATCGACGCCTTGACGTCGGCGTGCAGCGGCACCAGCGCGACGCCCTTGAGCCGTTTCTTGTCCGCCGAGCACCAGTCGGCCAACCAGTTGTTGTAAGTCTCCGCCAGCGCGATCGCATAGTCGGCCTCGCGCACCTTCGACAGCGCCAGCCCGCCGGTCGGATAGATGATCTGCAGGTCGATGCCTTCCTTGTCGTTGTCGGCGAGGTTCT
>JACQAI010000541.1 GCA_016195115.1 Pseudomonadota bacterium | reverse complement strand
GCCAGGTCGGCGTCGCCGCGGCGCTCGAAAACCAGCCGTTTGGCGTCGGCAAGGTCGATGTGCGCGGCGATGATCCGATCGAGATACGCGCCGAGCGCAACGGTTTCATGACGCGGCGTGTCACGCTCCGTGACGCTCAGAAGCCGCCGAACCAGGGCATCCAATCGCCCGACCTGCTCGAGGATCGATGACAGCGCGAGGTCCTTGCGCGCGGCGTTGCCCGCGACGGCATTCTCCGCCTTCAGCCGCATGGCGGCGATCGGGTTGCGGATCTCGTGGGCGACGCCCGCGGCAACCCGTCCGATCGCCGCCAGACGCTCGCCGGCCGCCATCTGCCGCGCCATGTCGTCGGCCCGTCCGCGGGCCTCGGCGAGCCGCTCCCCGGCATCGTTGAGCGCCGTCACGATGCGGTCCAGCTCGCGTTCGCCGGTCGGCGGCAAGCGCGGCAGCGCCGCGATCTCGTGGGCATTGAGCGCGGTCTCGATGCGCCCGACGTGCCGCGACCACGTCATCGTCAGCCGGGTCAACAGCACGGCCGCGGCCAAGACCGAGACGAGCAGCACGGCGAGCCCCGCCATGAGCTGCTGGTAGCCGCGCCCGGCGAACGTGTAGACCCGCGCCATGGTCCAGGCCGTCAGACCCGCGATCAGGCCCGGCAGCGGACATGAGGTCAGCAGCAGGGTCTGCGAGGCGGCGTCGTAGCGGCTGGTCGCCTGCCGCTCGTCGACCAGCGCAGACTGGTTGATCGCCGCGATGCGCGGCAACTCGGCGGCCGGCAGATCGGTCTTTGGGCCGGTCCCCTCATAGGTCGGGAAAGCGTACGCGAGCGCGCCCGCCTCGCCCTGCCAGACGCCGCCCTCGACCCCCGGACGATCGCGCAACGCGGTCTGGGCGACCGCGACCAGATCGCGCCGCAAGCCATCGTCGTCGAGCGGCGGCGCCGGCCGGTTCCAGCCTGCCGTGTAGAACCGATAGGCGCTCTCGATGGCGTCGCACGCCCGTCCGATCTCGGCCTCGGCGCGGCCGACCTGCGCCGATGCGGATTGCTGGAACAGGCCAAGCATGAGGAGGCCGGCAGCGATCGCGGCCGCCATGACCAGAGCGAGCAGGACGACCAGACGGCCTCGCAGCGACCGAACCATGGAGCTTCGCCGTTTGGATAGGATACTACCCTCCCGCCCCATCACGAGCGACACGTTGCAATTCCGACACCAGCGGCTTACCGGCCCGCGACGCATCTCGGCGTCCCGCGGCGCGGCATATTCAGCGCGCTTGCATACCGAGAAGGAACGCACACTCCGGGCGTTTCGGGGTTGCCGGCACGGCGTGCTGTCATCCAATCGGACACCTCGTGTCTCGATCCAGGACATGGATCCGACGAGCCTGCCGCCCGACCCCTTGCACCTCGCGACTCGGTCGCCGTCTCCGGCCAGTGCGCGACCCAGAGGCCGAGCACGACCGCGACCAGCCCGCCGAGCGGCCACGGCGTGATCGTCTCGCCGAGCAGCAACGCGCCGAGCAGCACCGCGGACGCAGAGAAGTCCGAGGCAGCGTCATATACCTATCAGCCTTGACATTATAATATCTGATTGGTATATATTCAGACCATGGAAGCGCCCCGTCCGTTCTGCACGCCGCCAGCCGACCGGTCGGGACCGTCTGTCGCCGACGCGGGCCTGCATTTCCCCTGTTCTTTCAGGCCGACGGCAGCGGCGGCGCGGCGGGTGCCCTGTTTTCGCCCTGTTATTTCAGGGGCGCGACCGGCAGCGCTGGGGCGTCGCCTGTTTGCCGCCTGTTCCATCAGGTCGCGCATGCCGCCGACCCGGGTGGACGCCTGCATTCCCCCTGCATTTGCAGGTGAGGGGACCTCAGTCGAGCGGCACGACCGCGCGCAGGGTCGCGCCGATGCCGTCGTGGATCACCAGGTCGGCGTAGGGGTCTTGCTCGGTCGGCTCGCGGTTGATGATCACGAGCTTGGCGCCGTTCTGCTTGGCGAGCAGCGGGAAGCCCGCGGCCGGGAAGACGACCAGCGACGAGCCGAGCACGAGGAACAGATCGCACGCCAAGGTCTCCTCCTCGGCGCGCGCCATCGGTGCGGGCGGCATCGCCTGGCCGAACGAGATGGTCGCGGTTTTGACCAGCCCGTCGCACGAGCGACAACGCGGGATCTCGTCGCGCCCGAGGAAGCTCTGTTTCAGCACCGCGAGCTCGTGGCGCACGCCGCACTCGAGGCACGTCGCGTAGGTCGCGTTGCCGTGCAGCTCGATGACCTGGCGCGCCGGCACCCCGCTGTCCTGGTGCAGGTTGTCGATGTTCTGGGTGATCACGGCGGCGACCTTGCCGTGCTGGACGAGCTTTGCCACCGCCAGGTGCCCGGCATTGGGCTTGGCGCCGGTCCAGCCGGCGGCGTTGTTGAAGGTGCGGTTCCAGGCCTCGCGGCGCTTGGCCTCGTCGTGCACGAACTCGTCGAAATAGATCGGCTTCATCTTGCTCCAGACGCCGCCGGGGCTGCGGAAATCCGGGATGCCCGACTCGGTCGAGATGCCGGCGCCGGTGAACACCACGGCGCGCCGCGCGTCGGCCAACAGCTCGGCCAAGCGTTCTGTCGAGGACATGCGCCATGATAAACGGGTCCCGGTGCCGCAGGGCAAGAGGCGGCGGCCGACCGGGCGTTTCGCGGCATGACGGCGCTGGGGGGCGCGGCGCGCGGCGCGCCCCCCACGGCTCGGCTCCTGGCCGCTCAGCCGTCGCTGCCGTCGCGCCCGTGGATCGCCGGGTAGCTGGTGCCGCGGCCGCCGTCGTCGCCGTTGAGCTCCATCAGGGTCGGTTGGCCGCGATGCGGCGGCTCGCTGTACGAGTACGCCGGATCGTTGGGGCTGATCACGCTGAGGCCGCCGAACCAACCGCCGTTGCCGTCGCGTCCACCCGCCGACAGCGTGGCGGCGCCGCTCGCGCCGTACGAGGTCGCCGGGGCGCCCTCGACGGCGCGGTACGCCTGGGTGCTGGTGTCGAGCTGCGCCCAGGCCGCCGATGCGCCGGCCAGCACCGCCGCGCCGGCTACGGTCGCCAACAACAAGTGTCTCATGTGGGTCTCTCCTACGAAGGACGCGTCTTGATCGACCCGTCCGTCTCGGCTGGATTAAACGCAGCCCGCCGGCAAACCCGGTTCGGCGGGATGGCCGAGGGCCGCTCAGCCAAACGGCGTAGCGCCGGTTCGTGGTATACCCGAGGCTCGATGTCCTGCATTTTCCCTGCATTGACAGGTCTGACATGGATTTCGCGCTGAGCGACGAGCAGCTCCAGATCCAGGACAGCGCGCGCCAGTTCGCCGCCGAGCAGCTGGCGCCGCACGCCGTCGACTGGGACGAGCGCGAATATTTTCCGGTCGACGTCATCAAGCAGGCCGCGACGCTCGGCATGGCGGGCATCTACGTGCGCGACGACGTCGGCGGCTCGGGGCTGTCGCGGCTCGACGCGGTGCTGATCTTCGAGGCGCTGAGCGCCGGCGATCCGTCGGTGGCGGCGTTCCTGTCGATCCACAACATGTGCGCCTGGATGGTCGACAAGTTCGGCGCCGAGGAACAGCGCCGCCGCTGGCTGCCCAAGCTGTGCGGCATGGAGCTGGTCGCGAGCTACTGCCTGACCGAGCCGGGCTCAGGCTCGGACGCCGCGGCGCTCAAGACGCGGGCGCGGCGCGACGGCGACGACTACGTGGTGTCGGGCTCCAAGGCCTTCATCTCGGGCGGCGACGTCTCCGACGTCTATCTGCTGATGTGCCGCACCGGCGGCGAGGGGCCATCCGGCATCTCGACCCTGATCGTCGAGTCCGGCACCCCGGGCCTCGGCTTCGGCAAGAACGAGAAGAAGATGGGCTGGAAGGCGCAGCCGACCGCGCTGGTGACGTTCGACGGCGCGCGCGTGCCGGTCGCCAACCGCCTCGGCGACGAGGGCATCGGCTTCAAGATCGCGATGGCCGGGCTCGACGGCGGCCGCCTCAACATCGCGGCGTGCTCGCTCGGCGCGGCGCAGCTCGCGCTCGACAAGGCGCTCGCCTACATGCACGAACGCCACGCCTTCGGCAAACCCTTATCGGCGTTCCAGGCGCTGCAGTTCAAGCTCGCCGACATGGAGACCGAGCTGCAGGCCGCGCGCACGTTTCTCTATCAGGCGGCGTGGAAGCTCGACCGCGGCGACCCCGACGCCACCAAGTTCTGTGCCATGGCCAAGCGCCTGGTCACCGACACCGGCTTCAAGGTCGCCAACGAGGCGCTGCAGATCCACGGCGGCTACGGCTACCTCAAGGACTTCGGCATCGAGAAGCTGGTGCGCGACCTGCGCGTCCACCAGATCCTCGAAGGCACCAACGAGATCATGCGCGTCATCGTCGCCCGCGAGCTGCTGGGGCGGAACGCGGTGTGAAGAAGGGCGCTCGTTGCGATGCACCTCGTGTCCGCAAAACAAATCGTCATCCTCGCGCTAGGCGCGAGGATCCACGCCTTGGGAGCTGCCGTGCGGCTTCAAGACGATCTAGACCCCCCGCGTCATCCGTC
>JACQAI010000540.1 GCA_016195115.1 Pseudomonadota bacterium | reverse complement strand
GGCCATGCCGCCGCAGCTCGATCCGAGCAATCGACAGCTCTCCCTCAGCAACGAGATGCCGCAGGGCGGCGCCGACACTACTCCGACCGCCGACAATCCATAAACCGTGCAAGCGCCGCAAGGCGCCTGCCGCAACCTCAATCGGCGTTGCGCATGCTCCGGTCCAGGCTCCAGGCGCCGGCGCCGGCAACCGCGATATAGAGGAAGATGAAGCAGTAGAGGATGGCGCCGTCGCCGGCGTTGAGGATCGGGTAGACGTTGCGCGGCGCGTGGCTGATGAAATAGGCGAACGCCATCTCGCCCGACATGATGAACGCCGCCAGGCGGGTGAACAGCCCGACCGTCACGAGCGCGCCGCCGATCAGCTCGATCAGCGCCGCGGCGTAGAGCAGGGTCGTCAGGTTGGCCGGCCCCGGCCCCGGGAAGCCGAACAGCTTGACGGTGCCGTGCTCGAGGAACAGCAAGGCCACGACGATGCGCAGGATCGACAGCATCTGCGGCCGCCACGGCGCCAGCTTCGCTAGGATATCCATTGGAGTGCCCCTCCTGGCCCGCCGCTGTTGGGGTTTCTGTCGGCGGGAGTGGCCGTGAGTCTAGCGGGCGAATCGACGGCCTCGCAACCGACGTCCGCCGATTGCCCGGCGGGCGCCCGGCGGGCAGGCCTCCCCTACTTCATCAGGCCGAAGCTGCGCGGCAGCCAGACGTAGATCTCGGGCAGGTAGGTCACGATCAGGAGCACGACCGTCATGCAGGCGAGCAGCGGCAGCAGCGGCGCGATGATCTTGTCCATCTCCAGCTTGGCGACCTTGAGGGCGACGAACAGCGCCGTGCCGACCGGCGGCGTGGTCAGGCCGTAGGCCAGGTTGATGACGATGATCAGCCCGAGATGGACGAAGTCGATGCCGAATTTCTGCGCCAGCGGCAGCAGCATCGGGACCAGCATGATGATCGCCGGGGTCATGTCGATGAACATGCCGACGATCAGCAGAAAGCCGTTGAGGATGAGGAGGAACGCCCACTTGCTCTGGATCAGGTTGAAGAAGTTCTCGGCCAGCATGGTCGGCAGGTTCTCGTAGCTGAGGATCCACGAGAACACCGAGCTGCTGGCGATCAGCAGCATGACCACGGCGTTGGTCAGGCAGCACTCCCACAGGATCTCGGGCAGCTCGCCGAGCTTGATCTCGCGGTAGACGAACACGGTGAGGAAGAAGGCATAGACCGACGCCGCGGCGCCGGCCTCGGTGGCGGTGAACACGCCCGAGATGATGCCGCCGAGGATGATCACCATGGTGAACACCCCGGCCATGCCGTCGAACACGCGCTTGACCTTCTCGCGGAGCGGCAGCACCGGCAGCTTCTTCTGATGATAGAGCTTGCCGTGGACGAACGAGGCGGCCATCAGGGACAGCCCGATCATCACGCCGGGGATCACGCCGGCGACGAACAGCGCCGCGATCGACACGTTGCCGGCGACGTGGGCGAACACGATCATGCCGATCGACGGCGGGATGATCGGCCCCATGGTCGCGGCGGTCAGGACGATCGCCGTCGCGAATCTTCGCGAGTAGCCGTCCTTCTCCATCGCCGGAATCATCATGCTGCCGATCGACGACACCTCGGCGACCGCCGAGCCCGTGACGCCGCCGAAGAACATCGAGGCGACGCAGACGATCTGCGCCAGCGAGCCGGGCAGCCAGCCGACCAGCACCTCGGCCATCAGGACCAGGCGCTTGGCGATGCCGCCGCGCGACATCAGAACCCCGGCGAACACGAAGAAGATCACCGCGAGCAGCGGGAAGGTGTTGATCGAGACCAGCATGCGCTGGACGATCGTCGCGTTGTCGACCCCGGGCAGCAGGAAGGTCGCGAGCACCGACGCGACCCCGATCGCGAACGAGATCGGCATGCCGACCGCGGTCAGCAGGATGAACGCGGCGCCCAGGATGGCCAGGGTCACGGGCTAGTCCACCGTGCCGCTGCTGCCGGGGGCGACAACCTCGCGGTCGAGCAGCTCGTCGACCACCAGCTTGAGCGCGAACAGCATGATGAGGAAGCCGGAGATCGGCATCGCGACGTAGTACCAGTAGTTCGTGTAGGGGATGGTCTCCATCAGGTCGCCGCCGAAATCCGCGACGAACACGATGCCGTAGCGGAACATGATCCAGCCGAAGCCGGCGATCAGCGCCCCCAGCATGACGGCCAGGACGCGCCGCGGCTGCTTCGGCAGCTTGTAGAACAGCAGATCGAAGGCGACATGGTCGCGCCGCAGCACGCACACCGCGCCGGCCAGGAACGAGATCCAGATCAGGAGGTAGCGCGGCACCTCCTCGGTCCACGACACCGCGGTGCCGAAGCCGTAGCGCGCGACGACGGCGGCGATGACGACGACGAACAGGGCCATCGCCTGCGCGATGCAGACCCAGCGGACGACCGCGGCGAGCCCCGCGACGACGCGGTCGAGCGCGGCCAGCAGCGCCTGCCCGGCCAACTCAGCGGTCCAGGGTCGCCGGGTGCCTGACGCGGCTTAGAACTTCTTGCCGGATGCGAGGATGAAGGCCACGGTCTTCTCGACGCCGAGCCGCTTGCTCTCGTCGCCGACCAGCCCGCTCACGCTGTCGATGAACGGCTGCTTCTCGACGTCGATGATCTGGGTGAAGCGCGCCTTCAGCTCCTGCAGGTCCTTGAGCTCGGAGATCTTCCAGGCGCCGCGCATATAGGCCTGGGTGAGCTGGCCGGCCTGTACGACCGCCGCCTTCTGCTGGTCGTTGAGCTGATTGTATAGCTTCATCGAGACGACCAGCAGATCGGGAATCCGCATGTGCTCGTCGAGCGTGTAGTACTTCGAGACCTCGTAGAACTTCTTGGCGACCACCGAGGGGTGGTTGTTCTCGGCGCCGTCGACCACGCCGGTCTGCAGCGCGGTGTAGAGCTCGGCCCATGCGACGGGCACGCCGGTGGCCCCCATCGCCTCCATGGTCTTGACCATCACGGGCGAGGCCATGACGCGGATCTTCTGGCCCTTGAGGTCGGTCGGCGTCTTGACGGGTTTTTGGGTGAAGAAATTGCGCGAGCCCGAATCGATATAGCCGATCTTCTTGAGGCCCTTGTCCTCGAGCGCCTTGACGAACGCCTCGGATTCGGGCTGGGCGAGGAACCACCAGAAATGCGCCTCGCTCTTGAACAGGAACGGCAGCGAGAACATGTCCATCTGCGGCACGACCTGGTTCAGGTTCGAGGCCGAGACGACCGTGAAGCCGATCGTGCCGTTGCGCACGCTCTGGACGTTGGCGACCGCGTCGCCGAGTTGCGTGTTGGCGTAGGTCTCGACCTTGACCGCGTTGTTGGTCAGCACCGCGACCTGCTCGGCGAAGAATTTCTCCGCGTAGCTCGACGGGTGCTCGAGCGGCTGGATGCCCGACAGCTTGGTGACGATCTGCGCCGAGGCGGGCGCGGCGGCGAGCAGTGCTGCGACGGCGGCAGCGGCGGCGAAGCGTTTCATCTTCCTCCCCTTTCCCGCGGGCTTGGTTTTTCGGCCCGGGACGTTGGCCCCGATCCTAGCGGCCGAGCCGGCGCTCTGGCAATCCGCGCGCAGGGCGGCTAGTGGGTAGCGTCGCCCATGGCCCCCGCCCCGCTGCCGCGCCTGCTGATCGCCCGCCTGCCGTTCCACTACGGCTGGCTGATCCTCGCCTGCGTGTGCTGCGCCGGCTTCGCGCGCCAGGGCCCGGCGGTCGCCACCCTGTCGATCTTCGTCGAGCCGATGACCCGCGAGTTCGGTTGGTCGCGCACGGCGTTGTCCGGTGCGGTGTCGCTCGGCGGCGTGCTGGGCGCCCTGTCGGCGCCGATCCTCGGGCCCGTGCTCGACCGCCATGGCGCGCGCCTGGTGCTGTGCGCCGCCATCCTGGTCAGCGGCTTCTGCAGCATGCTGCTGTCGCTGACGCCGTCGCTGCTGGTGTTCTACCTGCTGTTCTGCGTCGCCCGCATGACCTGGGCCGGCCCGTTCGATCTCGGCATCTACAGCGCGATCGCCAACTGGTTCGTGGCGCGGCGCGCGCTCGCCAATTCGATCGCCACCCTGGTGCAGAGCCTCGGCATCGTGACCTTGCCGCTGCTCGCGCAGTTCGTCATGGCGGCGCCGGGCCACGACTGGCGCGACGGCTGGCTGGCGATCGGCGCCACCGTGCTGGTGGTCGGCTTCGTGCCGACCTGGCTCCTGATGGTGCGCCGTCCCGAGGACGTCGGGCTGACGCCGGACCGTGCAGCCGCGCCCGCCGCGGCCGGCACCGCCGCGCCGGCGCCCGTCGAGCCGGCGTTCATCCGCGCCGAGGCGCTACGCACGCGGGCGTTCTGGCTGCTCGCGCTCTACACCGTGCTGGTCTATCCCGTGCAGGCTGGCGCCAGCCTGCACCAAGCCGCGCACCTGATCGAGCGCGGCATCGCGCCGACCACCGCGGCGGCGGTCGTCAGCACCTTCTCGGTGATGTCGGCGGCCGCCAGCCTGGCGTGCGCGTTCCTGCCGCGCGCGCTGCCGATCCGCTATCCGCTGGCGCTGTGCGGCGCGCTGTTCGGCGTCGGC
>JACQAI010000047.1 GCA_016195115.1 Pseudomonadota bacterium | reverse complement strand
GTGATCGCCGCCCCCATGCCCTTGGCGGGGCCCGTCACCACCGCGACCTTGCCGGCGAACTCCATCTCGATGCTCTCCGTCGCACCCCGCTGCGGCGTCATTGTGGACGCGCGGCCCCGCCTCGGGCCAGAGTTTCCGTGGCACGGAGCCTGCAGGTGCGGAGACTTCAAGGGCACGGCCGCTACAGGGGGGCAGCCATGAAAAACGGATTTGCCGCGATCGTCGCCGGGCTGGCTGCGGCGATCGTGGCGGGCGGCGCGGCGGCGCCGGCGCGCGCGGCCGACCCGGTGCCGGTGCGCATGATCCTCAACTGGAAGTTCGAGGGGCCGAACGCGCCGTTCTTCCTGGCCGAGGACCGCGGCTATTTCGCCGCCAACGGCGTCAAGATCCAGCTCGACGCCGGCGAGGGCTCGTCGGCGCCGCCGTCGCGCATCGCGTCGGGCGCCTACGACGCCGGCTTCGGCGACATCACCTCGATGATCGAGTTCAGCGCCAAGAACCCGCAGGTGCCGCTGCGCACGGTGTTCATGCTCTATAACCGGCCGCCGTTGGTCGTGGTGTCGCTGAAGAAGAAAGCCATCAAAAAGCCGGCCGACCTGGTCGGCAAGACGCTCGGCGCGCCGGTGTTCGATGCCGGCTACCGCATGTGGCCGACCTTCGCCAAGGCCGCCGGCATCGACGCCGGCGCGGTCAAGTGGATCAACATGCAGCCCAATCTGCGCGAGAGCCTGCTGATCAAGGGCGAGGTCGACGCGGTGACGGGCTACGACCTGACGGTCGGCTTCAGCCTCAAGGCGATCGGCGTGTCGATGGACGACACCGACATGATGTACTACGCCGACTACGGCATCGACGTGTATTCGAACGCCATCATGGTCTCGAAGGCGTTCGCCGATAAGCAGCCGGCGGCGCTCAAGGGCCTGCTGGCGGCGATCAATCGCGGCTGGCGCGAGAGCCTCTTGGATCCCGACGCGGCGATCACGGCGCTGCTCAAGCGCGACGGCCTCTTGAAGCGCGACGTCGAGCGCGAGCGGCTGGAATGGGCGGCCAAGCGCTTGATCGTGACCCCGGAGGCGCTCGAAATCGGCCTCGGCGCGGTCAAGCCCGAGCGCCTCGAGCGCACCATCGACATCGTCACGGCGGCGTTCGCGCTGCCGGCCCGGCCGAGCGCCGTCGACGTGTTCGACGCCGGCTTCCTGCCGCCGGCGGCGGAGCGCGCGGTCGGCAAGTAGCGCCGCGGCGGGTATTCAACGGGTCAGGTCTTGGGCTGGGGACTTGGCGGCCTCGGCCGCCGCCCTTCCAGCCGCCTAAGTTTGACGGCCTACAGCGACTGCTGGCCACGCCTAGGTCTTGAGTCCTTGCCAATTTCATATAGATTCGAGTGTGTGGGGCTGTGGCCGTCCCGGGCGAGGGGCCGGTATGTGGGATAGTGAAGGCAGTTTGGCGGTTCTGCGCGACCACGGTGACGTGTCGCGTCGCCTGTGCTTGCCACCTCGGGACATCCGCCTAGAAGACGATTGGGAAGCCAGGATATTCGCCATTTGGGATAGCTTCCGCACCGCCGGCCGGTTGCCCAAACGAAGCGACTTCGATCCCGTCGAGTTGATGGGGCTGTCCAAGGGCCGGATCCATATCGTCGACACGTCGTCCGGTGACCCCCAGGGCTACCGGTTCCGGCTGTGGGGATCGATGGTCGATTTCGACCGTGGCGCCGACTACACCAAGAAGTGCCTGGGCGATATGCCGCACACCACGATGCGCGCAGCGGCGATGGAGGACTATTCCGACACCGTCGCCACCGGCGTGCCGAGCTATCAGCTGATCTATTCCCTCGAGAACTATCTGCCGCACTCGTATGCGCGCTTGATCTTGCCGGTGACGCTCGGCGGACGCGACATCAGCCAGCTGATCGTCTGCATCAATCAGCGCGATATTCCCGAAGTGAGCGAGGGCGAGCGGCCGCTACGGCGGGACGGTCGCTCTCACCTTCGACTCGTTTGAGCTACGCGGCCAGGGCCGGGGTGGCGAGTTCGCTCAACGAACCGATCGCCTCCGCGCGCGTGGAGTGGCACAAGTGCATGGTCGCGTCGCGTTGCTCGGGCGGAAACCAGCCTTGGACGAAGGGCTCGGCGCGCGCAAATCCGTAGGTTCGGGCAGCGGCGGCGGCGCGATGGTGCACCTTGGCGGCCTGTGCGGGGTCCGCGCTGTTCAATAACATGGCGCTGTCATGGTCGATGTCGTGATTGCGCAGCGCGAGGGCGCGGGCGAAGCGCGGCATCAGCCGGACCAACCCCTGCTGGCCGCGTAAATCCGGCCGGATCCATAGGCCGCCGCCATGCCCCACCCGGCCGCCGAACGGCGGGATCGAGCATGAGACGACGAACCCCGGGTCGACCAGTCGCGGCCGCTTGCTGAACCATAGGCTCTGCGACTGGATAAGCGTGTAGACGTTCGCGACATCCAAGCTGCGCATGCAGAAGGTCGCGACCGCGGCACCGTGCGCCTCCTCGACCAACACCCAGAAATCGCGCGGCCCGAACCTCGTGTGGGCCGGATCGAACGCTTGATTGATGTGGCGATCGCCGTGGGCATGGCGAAGCGCCACGTAGCGGTCGAAATCCCGTCGCACGTGCGCCCGCAACCGGAGCCCAAGGAGCCAATCGGCGTAACCGTCGATCGCCTGCTGGACGATTGCGAATTCCGCATCGCTCAACGGAGCGATGGAGTCGCGCGACGCCGCCGCAATCATCGGAGTGGCGAGGCTGGCAGAAGACATCGATCGCTCCACGCATAAGGGGCGCACTTCTGGGGCCACGCGCGCGGCCCGCTGAAGAACGCGCAAATCTACTTAAATTGGAGCGGCGTGTTAAACGCTTTAAATCAAACTATGCGCTTTAATCCCCCGTAAACCATGAACCTGAGCGATTCCGCCTAAGCGAGCGAATATTCATTAGCACCTAGCGGCGACCACGCAGTCGGAGACGCGTGCTGGGGCCTCGCGCGGCTTTTCGACGGCGGGTCGCTCGTCGAGACGCGTGGCCGCGGGCTCAGGCGGCGTCGCGGTTGCGGGTTGCTAGCCAGCCGCGCGCATCGAGCAAGCGGCGGGTCAGGGCGCTGACCTCGCGCGGCGAGCAGCCGGCGGCGCGCCAGCGTTGGCGCCGATGCGTCAAGACTTCGAGGCGGGTCGCCCACTCGGCGTCGAGCAGCGCCTCGAGCCAGCGCTTGAGCGCCCGCGCCAGCCCGGGAGCGCGGCCGCCGGTCGAGACCGACAGCACGAGGTCGCCGCGCCGCACCAGCGCCGGCACGTGGACGTCGCACAGCGCGGTCTCGTCCTCGACGTTGACGAGCACGCCGGCGGCGCGCGCCATGGCGGCCAGCGCGGCGGCCTCAGGGCGCGGCAGATCGGCGATGAACAGCACGGCGCAGCCGGCGAGATCGCCGGGTCTCGGCAAGCCGGGGCGTAGCCGGATGCCGGCGCGGGTGCCCAGCGTCGGGTCGGGGGCATCGGAAAACACCGTGACGCGTGCGGCGCCGGCCTCGTCGAGCAGGTCCAGGCGCCGGCGCGCGCCGGCGCCGCGGCCGGCCACGACGACGCCGAGTCGTCCGAGGTCGAGCGCCAGGGGCAGCATCAGGCGGCCCCCGGATCGTTCCGGCGCGGATCAAAGCCCAAATCCTGACTGTGAAATAATTGCCAGATTGGAGCTGTGCTTTGGCGAGAGGGAGCGATTGCCACGCAGGGCCTATGGGATAAATAACTTGTTGTGATCGTATAAAAAGGTGATAATCACGTCAACAGGTGCTAGAAAAATAAATTCCACGTCAAATATCTGGGTATTGTGTAACTCGGGAGACCATCCCCCATGACCTTGCAACTCGGCGACACCGCGCCCGACTTCACGC
>JACQAI010000611.1 GCA_016195115.1 Pseudomonadota bacterium | reverse complement strand
GCGCAACCTGCCGCCGGGGCTCAAGATGGACGTGGTCTACGATTCGACCAAGTTCATTCAATCGTCGATCGACGAGGTGATCCACACGCTCGGCATGGCGGTCGTGATCGTGATCGCGGTGATCTTCCTGTTCCTCGGCACGTTCCGCTCGGTCGTCATCCCGATCGTGACGATCCCGCTGTCGCTGATCGGCGCCATGGCCCTGATGCTGGCGATGGGCTTCAGCCTCAACCTCCTGACCCTGCTCGCGATGGTGCTGGCGATCGGCCTGGTGGTCGACGACGCGATCGTCGTGGTCGAGAACGTCTACCGCCACATCGAAGCGGGCAAGAGCCCCGTCCAGGCGGCGCTGATCGGCGCGCGCGAGATCGTCGGCCCGATCGTCGCCATGACGATCACCCTGGCGGCGGTGTACGCGCCGATCGGCTTCCTGGGCGGCCTGACCGGCGCGCTGTTCCGCGAGTTCGCCTTCACCTTGGCGGGCTCGGTGATCATCTCGGGCGTGGTCGCGCTGACCCTGTCGCCGATGATGTGCTCGCTGCTGCTGACCCGCGAGATGTCCGAGGGCCGCTTCGCGCGCCTGATCGACCGCAGCTTCCGCTGGATCACCGAGGCCTATGGCAAGCGTCTCGACCGTTCGCTCGACTATCGGCCGGCGACCGCGGTGTTCGCGATCACGATGCTGGCGCTGACCGGGTTCATGTTCGTGCACACCAAGACCGAGCTCGCGCCCGACGAGGACCAGGGCGTGGTGTTCGCCATCACCAAGGCGCCGCAATACGCCAATCTCGACTACGCCGATGCCTTCGGCGGTCGGCTCGACAAGGTCTACGCCGGCTTCCCGGAGACCGACGCGCGCTTCGTGATCAACGGCTTCCAGGGGGTCAACCAGGGCTTCGCCGGCATGATCCTGAAGCCGTGGGACGCACGCACGCGCACCGCGCCGCAGCTCAAGCCGCTGGCGCAGCGCGAGCTCGACAAGATCGAGGGCATGCGCGCCTTCGCGATCCTGCCGCCGCCGCTGCCGGGCTCGGTCGGCGGCCTGCCGATCCAGATGGTGATCAACTCGCCGGGCAGCTACGAGACCACCTACAAGCTGATGGAGCAGATCAAGGCCAAGGCGCGCGCGGCGGGCATGTTCATCGTCTCGGACAGCGATCTCGACTACAACAACCCGCTGATCCAGCTCAAGATCGACCGCTCTAAGGCCAACGATCTCGGCATCTCGATGCAGTCGATCGGCAACACGCTGGCGCTGCTGGTCGGCGAGAACTTCGTCAACCGCTTCAACCTGAACGGCTGGTCGTACGACGTCGTGCCGCAGGTCGCGCGCATCGACCGCCTGACCGCCGAGAGCCTGACCCAGTTCTACATCACGACGTCGAGCGGCCAGCAGGTGCCGCTGTCGACCGTGGTCAGCGCGTCGACCGGAACCCTGCCCAATGTGCTGAGCCAGTACAACCAGCTCAACTCGGCGACCTTCCAGGCGGTGCCGATGCCGGGCGTGACCATGGGCGACGCGGTGGCGTTCCTCGACAAGACCGCGGCCGAGCTGTTGCCTGCCGGCTTCAGCCACGCCTACCTGTCGGACGCACGCCAGTACGTCACCGAGGGCCACCAGCTCAACATCACCCTGGCGTTCGCGCTGATCGTCATCTTCCTGGTGCTGGCGGCGCAGTTCGAGAGCCTGCGCGATCCGCTCGTCATCCTGGTCAGCGTGCCGATGTCGATCTGCGGCGCGCTGATCCCCCTGTTCCTGATCAACGGCAATTTCATGGGTATGCAGGTGCCGGGCACGACGATCAACATCTACACCCAGGTCGGTCTCGTCACCCTGGTCGGCCTGATCAGCAAGCACGGCATCCTGATGGTCGAGTTCGCCAACCAGCTGCAGGTCAGCCAATCGCTCGACCGCCGCACGGCGATCGAGCAGGCGGCGCGCGTGCGGCTGCGCCCGATCCTCATGACCACCGCCGCGATGGTGGTCGGCCTGGTGCCGCTGCTGGTCGCGAGCGGCGCCGGCGCGGTCAGCCGCTTCTCGATCGGCCTCGTGATCGTCGCCGGCATGTCGATCGGCACGCTCTTCACCCTGTTCGTGCTGCCGGCGGTCTACACCGTGCTGGCCAAGGACCACCGCGCCGCCGCCCACTCGCAGCGCCTGAGCGAGATCGCCGCGCTGTCGTAGCGCCGGCGCGGCCGCCCCGCGCCGCTTCCAGGCAAAACCGCCATTCGCGCCGACGCGCGGATGGCGGTTTTTTTGTTTCTGCACCCGGCGCCGCAGTATTGTGATCTGAGCCACCCTCCGAACGGCACCAAGATCGTGATGTCCCGCACCACCTATCGCGACTCGCTTGAGCGCGCCGAGGACGCCGCGGCGACCGCCGCTTACGCGCGCACCCGCGGCGAGGAGCACGTGCCGCTCGAGCTGGTCAAGCGCCTCGACGCTGGGGACCACCCGGTGCGCGTCTGGCGCGAGCATCGCGCGTTCACGCCCGAGCAGCTCGGCGCCAAGGCTGCACTCAGCATCGGCTATCTGTCGGAGATCGAGGCCGGCAAGAAGCCCCGATCGATCAAGGCGATACGCGCGATCGCGGGTGCGCTCAAGCTCGACCTGGACGACCTGACCGGCTGGCTGAAATAAGCAATGCTCACCATCACGCCCGAGCTCGCGATCGACGAGCGCGCCATCACGCTCGACTTCGTGCGCGCGTCGGGCCCGGGCGGCCAGAACGTCAACAAGGTGTCGAGCGCGGTCCAGCTGCGCTTCGACGTGCGTGCTGCGGGGTTGCCCGGCGACGTGCGCGCGCGGTTCGTGCGGCTGGTCGGCTCGCGCTTGACCAAGGACGGCGTGCTGGTGATCGAGGCCCAGCGCTTCCGCTCCCAGGAGCGCAACCGCCAGGACGCCCACGACCGCCTGGTCGAGCTCTTGCGCCAAGCCGCGGTGCGCCCGAAGAAGCGCATCAAGACCCGGCCGGGCAAGGCCGCCAAGCAGCGCCGGCTCGACGCCAAGCGCCGGCGCAGCGACGTCAAGGGTGGTCGCGGCCGGGTGCGCGACCGCGACTAGCGATGGCGCTGCCGCCGGCCGCGCGTTGATTCAGATCAATGGTCGGTCGACTCGGTTCGGGCATTGACGGCGTATGGAGCGCGCTCCAGCCAACGACGCACCGCCGGTCGGCCGGATCGCCAGCTTGCCGGAGCCCGAGCCGGTCTCGGGCGCCGCCGACTATCGGCGCGAGCGGGCGCTGCGCCTGGCGAGCGACGCCCGCTGCCGCGCCAACTACGAGATCTACCAGTGCGAGGCGCGGCACCGATCGGACGTGCGGCACCTGCCGATCAAGCTCGATATCGAAAATGTCAGCCGGTGCAACTTCGCGTGCGCGATGTGCCAGGTCAGCGAATGGCCGCAGGGTCGCCGCGCCGCCGACATGCCGCTCGCCGCCTTCGAGCGCCTGATCGATGAGCAGTACGGGTTGGTCGAGATCAAGCTCCAGGGC
>JACQAI010000046.1 GCA_016195115.1 Pseudomonadota bacterium | reverse complement strand
TCGAGGGCGAGGCGCTGGCCGTGCAACGCGAGATCGCGACGTGGTTCGCCTGCCCGCTGCTGCGCCAAATCACCCGCCGCGTCGTGGTCGACGAGGCGCGCCACGTCGCGCTCGGCCGCCGCCTGCTGCGGCCGCTGCTCGACGAGCTCGAGGTCGAGGCGCGCGCCTCGGTGTATCACCGGCTGTGCCGGCTGTGGCACGACAGCGCGCGGGCGGCGGCGCGCGATCATGGCGGCAGCGTGTTCGCGCGGGTGGCGCCACTGGCCGCCCTGGCACAGCGCTGGCAGCGCCAGCGCCGGGCGCTGGTGCGCCTCGGCCTGGTCGATGACGGCCATCCGGCCTTCGCGGACTGATGCGATGACCGACCCGACGATCTCCGTCATCCTGCCGGTGCTCAACGAAGCCGCCAACCTGCGCCGCCTCCTGCCGATCGTGACGGCCGACGCCCACGAGGCGATCGTGGTCGACGGCGGCAGCGCCGACGGCTCGGCCGATATCGCCGCAGCGCTCGGCGCCCGGGTGCTGCACGGCACGCGCGGTCGCGGCAACCAGCTCATACGCGGCGCCGGCGCGGCGCGCGGCGAGGTGCTCCTGTTCCTGCACGCCGACAGCGACTTCCCGGCTGGTGGGCTGGCGGCGCTGGCGCGCCTGCTGCGCGGCGATCCGGCATTGGTCGGCGGCTGCTTCCGCCTGATCTTCGACGGTAGCGACGGCTTCAGCCGCTGGCTAACCGGCTTCTACGCCTGGCTACGCCGGCGCGGCGTCTATTACGGCGACAGCGGCATCTTCGTGCGTCGTACGGTGTACGACACCATCGGCGGCTTCCAGCCGCTCGCCCTGATGGAGGATTTCAACTTGGTCCGACGGCTGGAGCGCCACGGCCCGACGGGCACCGTGATCGAGCCGCCGCTGGTCACCTCGTCGCGCCGCTTCCACGGCCGCCACCCGGTGGCGATCGTTGCCGGCTGGCTGCGCATCCACGTGCTCTACGGTCTCGGCGTCACGGCCGACCGCCTGGCCGTACTCTACGACTCCGAGCGCCGGCGATGAGAGCCGCGCTGCTCGCGCTCGGCCTCATGCTGCCGGTCGCGGCCGCTGCCGCAACGCTCGAGCCCAGCCGGACGCCGCTCGACCCGGCGCTGTCCCGCGACGGTTGGCAGCTCCATGGCGTCGCCGGGCGCATGACCGCCCGCTTCGCCGCGCAGCCCGACGGCACGATCGCGGTCGCAGCCGAGCGCGCGGTCGCCTTTCTGGTGCGGCCGCTGCCCGATCCTGAACGCGCCCACAGCTTGCAACCGTTGCACTGGCGCTGGCGGGTCGACGCCGCACCGCCGCCGACCGATCTCGCGCGGGCCGACGGCGACGATCGGCCACTCGCCGTGCACGTGATCTTTCCGGCGCCGCGCGGCGAAGGCTGGTTCGGGCGCCTGCGCCGCAGCCTGGTCGCGGCCGTCGCCGGCGACCTGTTCGCCGGCCGCGTGCTCAGCTACGTGTGGGGCGGCACCGCGCCGGCGGGCACGCTCGTGCCCAATCCCTATCTGCCCGACGACGCCGTGCTGATCGTGCGCCGCGGCGCCGACGCGCCACTCGGCGTCTGGATGGACGAGACCGTCGACGTCGCGGCCGACTACCGCACGGCGTTCGGCAGGCCGCCGAGCGATCCGCCGACTGCGATCGCGATCTCGAGCGACACCGACGATCGCGGCGGCACGGCGCGCGCGCAGATCGTGCCGCCACGCATCGGCGCGCCATGATCATGCTCTCGCGCCGCGCCCTGCTCGTCGTAGCCGCGTTCGCCTTGGCGCTGCCGGCGCGCGCCGGCATGCTCGAAGCCTTGTTCGCGCCCAAGGCGCGGCTGTGGGAGCGCTGGACGCGCTACGACGCGGCGTCGGCGGTCAGGGTCGATCACGGCGTCTGGCAAGCCTTCCTTGCGAGATATCTGCGGGCATGGCCCGACGGCACCGCCCGCCTCGCCTATGGCGCGGTCACCGCAGCGGATCGCGCCAACCTCGCGAGCTATGTCGACCGCCTCGCCGCCGTGCCGGTCGGCACGCTGGCGCGGCCTGAGCAGCTCGCGTTCTGGATCAACCTGTACAACGCCCTGACCGTGAAGGTCGTGCTCGACGCTTATCCGGTGCGCTCGATCCGCGACATCGCCTTGTCGCGCGGGCTGTTCGCCGAGGGCCCGTGGGATGCGCCGCTCGTCACCGTCGACGGCGAGCGCGTCAGTCTCGACGACATCGAGCACCGCATCGTCCGGCCGATCTGGCGCGACCCGCGCGTCCACTACGCGCTCAACTGCGCCTCGATCGGCTGCCCGAACCTGCCGAGCGCGGCGTTCACGCGCGCGACCAGCGAGGCGTTGCTCGAGGCCGCAGCGCGCGCCTATATCAACCACCCGCGCGGCGTCGACGTCGACCCGCGCCTCGGTGGCCTCGCGGTGTCGAAGATCTACGGGTGGTTCGCCGAGGATTTCGGCGGCACCGAGGGAGTCATCGCGCATCTGCTGCACTACGCCGAGCCGGCGCTCGCCGCGCGCATCCGCGCGACGCCTCGGCTCGCCGATTATCGCTACGACTGGGCGTTGAACGACGCCGGCTGATCGACGCGCACGATCTTGCTAGAATCGGGCATGCACAAGGCCCGCCTACTGCTGCTCGCGCTCGCCGCCGCCATGATCGCCGCCTCCGCCGGCGTCGCCGAGCAAGCCGGCTCGGTCGTCACCCCAATCGGCTCGACCGAACAACTGCCCGTCACCGTGATGAAGCCCGACGGCGCCGGGCCGTTCCCCGCGATCGTCATGATGCACGATTGCAGCGGCCTCGGGCCGCGCTCGAGCGGCGCACCGCGGCGCTGGGCCGACGAGCTGGTGGCGCAAGGCTACGTCATCGCCATCCCCGACAGCTTTTCGCCGCGCGGATTTCCGTCGGGCGTCTGCACCGAAGCGCCCGGACGCGCCCGGGCCGCCAACGGCTATGCGCGCGCGGCCGATGCCTACGGCGTGCTCGCGTACGTGCGCACTCTGCCCTATGTCGACGGCAAGCGGGTCGCCGTGATGGGCGGCTCGCATGGCGGCTGGACGACCTTGGCCGCGCTCTACGAGCCGGTGCTCGCGGACAATCCGCTAATCGCGGTCAAACGCAACGGCTTCGCCGCCGGGATCGCGCTCTACCCGTCATGCGCCGGTCCTTACGGTAGCTGGGCGACGACGCGGGCGACCGGAACGCCCGGCCCGATCACCGGCCACGCCGGCGTCTTTAAACCGATCGCGCCACTCCTCATCCTGATCGGGGAGAAAGACGACTGGACACCCGCCGAGCCGTGCCGGTGGCTGGCCGAGGGCGCACGGGCGCGCGGCTACCCGGTTGAGATCAAGATCTATCCCGGCGCCCATCACTCGTTCGACAGCCCCAATCCTGTGCGTTACGTCGCCGAGCGCAATAATCCCAACGCGCCGTCCGGCCGGGGCGCCACCACCGGCGGTGATCACGCCGCCTGGGCCGACGCGCGCCATCAGGTCGCCGCGTTCTTGGCCAAGCACCTCAAGTCGCCGCCTTAGGGTCTGTGACGGAACAAGTGCATCACTTTGGATTGGCGCGGGTCGGCGAGGGGAGTATGGAGTAGTTCCAGTCTGGGTGGAACGCGTCGTATCGGATGTCGAGAGCGTCGAGCTGGGCGTCGGAGACCTTGCCGCCTTTTGGGTAGAGTGCGGCGTCGATGGCGCAAGAGATGCTGAGACCCGAGATGGTCTTGGTGGCGGCGATCAGTTGGACGATGACATTGTGGGAGAGCAGCGGTTTGCCGCGCCAGTTCTGGCTGATGAAGGCGAACATGCGATGTTCGATGCGGTTCCATTTGCTGGTGCCGGGTGGGTGGTGAGCGATCGAGATGATTAGGCCGGTCTGGTTGGCGAGCTTCTGCAATTCGACCTTCCAGAGTCGCACGCGGGCGCCGTTGCTGCCGCCGCAGTCGGCGGTGATCAGCAGACGCTTGGCCTTGGGATATCGCTTTCGACCCATGCGCCGCCACCAGCGGCGGATGCTCTCGACGGCGAAGGTGGCAGTGTCGTGGTCGATGCCGACACTGACCCAGCCTTCGTTGGCGGCAATGTCGTAGACGCCGTAGGGGACGGCCCTGCCCTTTCCAGGGATGATGAAGTCGTGCACGCGCACCTTCTCGGGCTGGCCCTTGCGCCGCAGTTCCCGGCCGCCGTTCTTGAAATCGCCGACCAGCTCCTTCTTTTTGGTGTCGACGGAGATGGCCGGTTGCCGGCACCGCCGGAAGCGCTCGATGACGTCATTGATGTGCTGGAACTGTGCATCGCGATCGGGATGCTGGCGCCCTTCGCGGGTCTTGGCGTTGGCTTGCAGGCTGAAACCGAGATCCTTCAACAGGCGGCCGACCAAGTTGGGGCTGACGTGATATCCCTGCTCGGCAAGCCCGGCAGCCAGATGGCGTTGGCTCCGGCTCACCCACAGCAGCGCCGCCTGCGGGTCTCCTCGAATGGCCGACGTGATCAGGCGAAGCAAGGCCTTGCGCAAGCCGGGTTGCTTGACCGCTGCCGCCTTGCGTCCACCGCCACTGCGACGGATACGGCCGTACGGCCATTCCGCCGCCGCCTTGTCGAGGTCCTTCAGACCACGCCCGATCGTGCTGCGGGCAATGCCGGTGACGCGCGACACCGCCGCGATACCGCCGTGCCCAGCTGCCTGCGCCTCGCTCGCCGCAAACAGACGAAGACCACGCTCATCGAGATGGCCTACGACGGCTTCGTAGCGCATCCGAATGGCGTCAACGTCGAGCACTCCCACAACATAAAGCGTGTCTCGCCGCGCGCGCGCTCTTTCTCGATTCTTTCCCTGCGTTGTTCGCCGCTATCAGATTCGTTTATTTCGTCACGAACCCTAACTCTCTCTAGCCCGCCGCTCCCGCCCACCCCCGCAGGGCACCAAGCCTTCCCGCGCGCTGCGCCCGGTCGTCCCCCTGTATGCCGGGTCGAACCCCCCATCGTCGCCGCCTCTTCATCGGCCTGCCGCCGGTGGGGGTGCGGCGCTTCCCCTCGAGGACAGTGCACCGTGGCCAGCGCAAACCGGCGCGTCGAACCCGTCGTCGCGTCTGCCCGCCGTGACGACGGCAGCG
>JACQAI010000610.1 GCA_016195115.1 Pseudomonadota bacterium | reverse complement strand
GCCGTCATCGTCGTCGCCTCCAGTCTCTACATCCTGTGGCGCGAGACCGTGCGGCGCCGCGACACCGCTGCCGCCGCCGAGTAGTTCAGGCGGTCGATCCGATCGCGGCGTCGATCGCGGTGCCGAGCTTGTCGACCGCCTCGCTGATCTCGGCCGCCTGCACGATGTAGGGCGGCGCCAGCAGCACGTGGTCGCCCTGCTTGCCGTCGACCGTGCCGCCCATCGGGTAGCACATCAGGCCGCGCGCCATGCCCTCGCGCTTGATCCGCGCGTTGAGCTTGAGCGCGGGATCGAACGGCGTCTTGGTCGCGCGATCCTTGACCAGCTCGATGCCCCAGAACAGGCCGCGGCCGCGGATGTCGCCGACATGGCGGTGGTTGCCGAGGCGCTCGACCAGCGCCTGGGAAAGCTGGGCGCCGCGCGCCTGCACGTTGGCGAGCAGGTTTTCGTCCTTGATCGCGCGCTGCACGGCGAGCGCGGCGGCGCACGCGGTGGCGTGGCCGAGATAGGTGTGGCCGTGCTGGAAGAAGCCGGAGCCCTGCGCGACCGCCTGGGCGATGCGCTTGGCGATCAGCATGGCGCCGATCGGCTGGTAGCCGCCGCCCAGCCCCTTGGCGATCGCCATCAGGTCGGGCGCCACGCCCTCCTGGGTGCAGGCGTGCAGGCTGCCGGTGCGGCCCATGCCGCACATCACCTCGTCGAGGATCAGGAGCACGCCGTAGCGGTCGCAGATCTCGCGCACGCGCTTGAAGTAGCCGGGCGCCGGCACGACCACGCCGGCGGTGGCGCCGCCGACCGTCTCGGCGACGAACGCGATCACCGTGTCCTGGCCGAGCTCGAGGATCTTGGCCTCGAGCTCGTCGGCGACGCGGCTTCCGTAGGCCTCCTCGGTCTCGTCGGGGCGCTTGCCGCGATAGGCGTAGCACGGCGAAATGTGGTGCGCGTCGATCAGCAGGGGCGCGAACTGCGCGCGCCGCCATTCGTTGCCGCCGACCGCGAGCGCGCCCAAGGTGTTGCCGTGGTAGCTCTGGCGCCGCGCGATGAAATGGCGGCGCTGCGGCTGGCCGCGCTCGACGAAATATTGCCGTGCCAGCTTGAGCGCGGCCTCGATCGCCTCCGAGCCGCCGGACACGACGTAGACTTGGTCGATGCCGGGCGGCGCGTCGGCGATCAGGAGATCGGCCAGCTCCTCCATCGGCCGGTTGGTGAAGAACGAAGTGTGCGCGTAGGCCATGCGCGCGACCTGGTCCTGGACCGCGGCGATGACGCGCGGATGGCTGTGGCCGAGGCACGACACCGCGGCGCCGCCCGAGGCGTCGAGATAGCGCTTGCCGCTCCGATCGATCAGGTAGCAGCCGTCGCCGGCGACCGCCTCGGGCAGGTCGCTGGTGGCGCCGCGATGCATCACATGGCTCATTGCTGATTCCTCTGATCCGCTGGATTTCCAATACTCCAGGGTGTCGATATTTCCTATGGTGGATCGCACGACCGCGCGATCCTCGTTGCAAGGAGTTTCCACCGCATGGCCGATCCGGTTCTGCTCGAGCGCAACGGTGACGTCGCCGTGATCGTGCTCAACCGCGCCGACAAGCTGAACGCGCTCAACAAGGCGATGTGGATCGGCGTGCGCGATCTGGCGCGGACGTGCAGTGCGGATGACACACTGCGCTGCGTCGTGCTGCGCGGCGCCGGCGAGACGGCGTTCAGCCCGGGCGCCGACATCGCCGAGTTCCCGAGCGAGCGCGCCGACGCCCGCCAAGCCGCTTCGTACGGCCAGCTGATGCACGAGACCATGGGCGCGATCGCCGACTGCCGCCATCCGACCGTGGCGATGATCCACGGGTTGTGCGTCGGCGGCGGGCTCGAGCTCGCGATCATGTGCGATCTCCGGATCTGCGGCGAGGCGAGCCGCTTCGGCGTGCCGATCAACCGCATCGGCGTGACCATGGCGTATCCCGAGATCGGCGCGCTGATCGCGCTGGTCGGGCGCGCGACTGCGCTCGAGATCCTGTTCGAGGGCCGCGTGTTCGGCGCCGCCGAGGCCAAGGACAAGGGCCTGGTCACCCGCGTCGTGCCCGATGCGCAGGTGACCGACGAGGCGCTGGCGGCGGCCCGCCGCATTGCCGAGGGCGCACCCTTGGTCAACCGCTGGCACAAGAAGTTCGCTCGCCGACTGGACGACGCCACGCCGCTCAGCGCCGCCGAGCGCGCCGAGCCCTACGAGACCTTCGACACCGAGGACTACCGCGCCGGCTTCCAGGCGTTTCTGGACAAGCGGAAGGTGGTCTTCAAGGGGCGGTGACGGTTACCCTCTGGAGAGGGTTTTGACGGGGAGGGGACCGCATGCCGACCGGCGTTCCGCACGGCGCAGGGCTCTATCTGGCAGCGCTGCAGTTCCTGTTCACGCTCGGCTGGACGGTCTACGCGATCTTCCTGCCGCAGCTTGCCGGCGCGGTCGGCATCCCGCGCAGCTGGGTGATCTGGATCCTGCTCGCCGACCAGGTGATCTTCGCGATCACCGACTACGCCATGGGCGTCGCGGCCGACAAGGTCGCGCGTCTTGTCGGGCGCCTGGGTCGTCTGGTCGCGATCCTGACCGCAATCTCGTGCCTCGCGTTCCTGGCGCTGCCCTTCATCGCCGGGTTGGGCACGGTCGGGAAGCCGCTCTTACTCGCCGCGATCGTGGTGTGGGCGGTGACCTCGTCGGCGCTGCGCGCGCCGCCCCTGATGCTGCTCGGCAAGTACGCCGCGCGCTCGAGCATCCCGTGGCTGTCGAGCCTGGCGCTGCTCGGGCTGGGCGTCGCCGGCGCGGTCGCGCCGTACCTCACGGTGGTGCTGCGCGGCGGCGATCCGCGCTGGCCCTTTGTGGTCTCGAGCATCGTGCTGCTGCTGACCAGCCTCGGGCTGGTGCATGTCGAGCGCAGCCTGGCCGCCGCGTCACGCGCGGCCCCGGTGCAGCAGGCGCGGCGCGGCCCGACCGCGACGCCGCTGCCGCAGCGCGTCTCGGTGTTCCTGCTGGTCGTGATCGCGCTCGGCATCGGCTATCAGGTCCACGGCAACCTCAACAGCGCACCGCAGTTCCTGCGCTTCGCCAAGCCGGCCGATCTCGACGTGCTGCTGCCGATCTTCTGGATCGCCTTCAACGTCGCGATGTTCCCGGCGAGCCTGCTGACCCAGCGCTGGGGCGGCCTGATCGTGATGGCGAGCGCTAGCGTGATCGGCGGCGTCGCCATGCAAGTTGCCAGCGGCGCCGAGAGCCTGGCGACCCTGATCGCCGCCCAGCTGGTCGCCGGCGCGGCGTGGGGCGCCATGATGATGAGCGCGGTGTCGGCGGCGCTGGCGATCGGCCAGGGCGGCGACGAGGGCCGCGTCGTCGGCACGATGTTCTCGGC
>JACQAI010000609.1 GCA_016195115.1 Pseudomonadota bacterium | reverse complement strand
GGCGCGGCGCGCCCGCGCCGCGGCGATCTTCACGCCGTATCACCGCGCGATCGACGAGCGCCTCGATGCCCTGATCGGGCGCGGCCCGGCGCCGTGCTTCCTGGCGGTGCATTCATGCACCCCGGTGTTCGCCGGGTTCCGCCGACCGTGGCAGATCGGCGTGCTGTGGAACCGTGACGGCCGGCTGGCCGAGCCCTTGATCGCGGCGCTGGGGCGCGACGAGGGCCTCACGGTCGGCGACAACCAGCCCTACTCCGGGCGTGACGGCCACGGCTACACCCTGCCGACCCACGCCGAGGCGCGCGGCCTGCCGCATGCCACCATCGAGTTCCGCCAGGACCTGATCAACAGCGCCGCCGGCATCGCGCGCTGGACGCGGCGCTTCCACGAGGCGTTCGCGCCGGTGCTCGCCGAGCTCACCGGCTGGAGCCGCGCGTGACCCCCGAGCCCGCCTTCACGGTCGGCATCGAGGAGGAGTACCACCTGGTCGACCGGGCGACCCGCGACCTCGCCAGCGATCCGCCGGCGGGCCTGCTGGACGAGTGCAAGGCCGAGCTCGATCAACAGGTCAGCCCCGAGTTCCTGCGCACCCAGATCGAGGTCGGCACGCGCGTGTGCACCAGCCTCGCCGAGGCGCGCGCCGACCTGGCGCGGCTGCGCGCCACGGTGGCGCGCGTCGCCGGCCGCCACGGTCTGGCGCCGATCGCCGCGGCGACCCACCCGTTCGCCAACTGGGATGCCCAGAAGCCGACCGACGCCCAGCGCTACAACACGATCGCGCGCGACCTCCAGATGGTCGGGCGGCGGCTGGTGATCTGCGGCATGCACGTTCACGTGGGTGTCGAGGACGAAGAACTCCGCATCGACCTGATGAACCAGGTCGCCTACTTCCTGCCGCACCTGCTGGCGCTGTCGACCTCGTCGCCGTTCTGGCGCGGCGAGGACACCGGGCTCAAGTCCTATCGCGTGTCGGTGTTCAACGGCCTGCCGCGCACCGGGCTGCCGGAGATGTTCGCGTCGTGGGGCGAGTACCAGCGCCATATCCGCATGCTCACCACGGCCGGGGTTATCGACGATGCGACCAAGCTGTGGTGGGACGTCCGGCCGTCGGCGCGCTTCCCGACCCTCGAGATGCGCATCACCGACATCTGCACCCGGCTCGACGACACCATCAGCATCGCGGCGCTGTTCCGCTGCCTGCTCCGCATGCTGTGGCGGCTCAGGCGCGACAACCAGCGCTGGCGGCTCTACGCCCGCATGCTGGTCGAGGAGAACCGCTGGCGCGCCCAGCGCTACGGCACCGACGACGGCCTGGTCGATTTCGGCAAGGGCGCGATCGTGCCCTACGCCCAGCTGCTCGAGGAGATCCTCGTGCTGACCGCCGAGGACGCCGCGGCGTTCGGCTGCACCGCGGAGGTCGCCGGCGCCCGCGACATCCTGGCGCGTGGCACCAGCGCCGACCGCCAGCGCGCGGTGTTCAACGCCGCGCTGGCGGCGGGTACCCCACGCAAGCTCGCGCTCGAGCAGGTGGTCGACCACCTGATCGCCGAGACGGTCGAGGGGCTTTGACCGCGGCAGGGGCGAAGCCCCGCAAGCGGGGCTTTGATCGCGGCGGCCGCGGGCGCACATTAGAGGCCGGTCGTGCTCGCAATCGGAGGGGTCGGATGGACGACAAGACGCGTACGGAGCTCGAGGCCGCGGCGTTTCGGCACTTGGTCGCGCATCTGCGCGAGCGCACCGACGTGCAGAACCTCGATCTCATGAACTTGGCCGGCTTTTGCCGCAACTGCCTGTCCAAGTGGTACCGCGCGGCCGCCGAGGAGAAGGGCGTCGCGCTGAGCGACCCGGAAGCGCGCGAGGTCGTCTACGGCATGCCGTACGAGGACTGGAAGAAGCGCTACCAAAAGGACGAGAAAAAGCCTCATAAGCACGACGGTCATTAACCATACCGCAAAGGTTGACCCGGCATCCTGCGGGGAGCGGCGGCGTCATTAGCCTGACGCCGCGCCACCCGGAGGAGCAGGCATGGGGGGCACGCCGCGGGCGCGGTGCTGGGTCGTCGTGTGTGCGCTGGTCGCGCTGCTGGGGTTCACGGCCCCGGCGCGCGCCCAATTCGCCCTCGAGGACGCCTATCCCGACGCCAAGCCCGCCGGTCCGGCGCGCGCGCTCGGCGCCGTCATCTGGAACCACGGCAAGCCGCCCTACCGCGGCGCCGACGGCGACATGCTGCCGTTCTATCTCGATCGCCTGCGCGATGCCGGTTGGGACGTCTTCCGGCTCCAGCGCGACTGGAGCAGCGACAATCTGGCGTTGAGCCCGGCGGCGCTGCGCGACCAGGTCAGCGCGATCTACCGCCGCGGCTACCGCAAGGTGGTGCTCGCCGGGCAATCCTACGGCGCTTGGATTTCCCTGCTGGTTGCCGCTGGCGGCCCGCCCGTCCATGCCATCATCGCAACCGCGCCGGCGGCGTTCGGCCGCTATCCCGACAGTCGCATCTATCGCCGCAACGCCGACGACCTCTACCCGATCCTCGAGCGCATCCGCGACACCCGCGTCATGCTGTTCCTGTTCGAGGGCGACGCCTACGACACCGGCGATCGCGGCGGGCCGGCGCGCGAGATCCTCGCCGACAACCAGGTCGACCACGCCGTGGTCGCCTATCCCGAAGGCTGGTTCGGCCACGGCGCCGCCAACTGGAACGGCTTCGCCACCCGCTTCGCCCCGTGCATGCTCCGCTTCATCGACCCGCGGCGGCCGACCGGCGAGGCGCATTGCGAACGCGACCCGGTGACACGCGACGCGCTGCGTCTGAGCTTGCCCAACGAGGTCGCGCGACCGCGCGCGGCTTCGAACGCGATGTCGACCGCTGCGCTCGGCGGCCTGTGGTACGGCGTCTACACCAACGGCCGCGAGGCGGTGCTGTCGCTCGATCCGCTCCAGGGCGGCGCGGTGTCGGCGATCTATGCCTGGGGCATCCAGCAGCGCGACGAGGTCGGCGCGCCCGGCTACGACCGTCGCACCGGCCACGTCGAAGGCGACCGGGTGCTGTTCCACGAGCCCAACCGGCCGGCCCTCGACATCCAGCCCAACGGTCCCGATCGCGTGATCCTGACCTGGACGTCGAGCGACGGCGCGCGTACCGACACCGCCGAGCTCCAACGGCTGCGTTAGCGCGCGCTCGATTCGGTTGGACGCGCCGGTTGCCGGTGCGCCGAGCGCCCTCGCAAACACCGAGTTCCATTGCGATTCCCGCACGCGCTTGATGGCGTCGCGGCGGACTCGATATCGTCGCGCCTCCGACGAGACGCATGCGAGGAATCGACATGGTTGATGTTACCGGTGCGACGAGCGAATCGAAGCGCACGAAGAAAGACGCCGACGTCGGCGGCATCGGCGCGGGTCAGCTGCGGTCCTTCGTCGAGCGCATCGAGCGCCTCGAGGAAGAGAAGAAGGCGCTCTCCGGCGACATCAAGGAAGTCTACGCCGAGGCCAAGGGCAACGGCTTCGACACCAAGATCATGCGCAAGGTGATCTCGATCCGGAAGCTCGAGGACGCCGAGCGCCAGGAGCAGGAATCGCTGCTCGAGCTCTACATGGCAGCGCTCGGCATGGTGCCGCAGCAAGCGGCGGAGTAGCGCGCGCGGTTGATCGACCGTCCGTCGACACCGGGGTCGATCTAGCGCAAGGTTCCGACCCGCACCGAATGGTAGAGTGCCGTGACGCTCTCTGCCGGCGCCGCGAGTGGATTCGATGGTCGACGTAACGGTTTCGAAGTCGCGGAACACGCTCGGCGATCTATGGGGCGGCAGCGCCGCGATGCTGGTCGCACTGCCGTCGGCGATCGCCTTCGGGGTGACGATCTATTCCGCGATCGACAGCAGCTGGGCCTCCCTGGGTGCCTTGGCCGGGATCCTGGGCGCGACCGCGATCGGGCTGATCGCGCCGGCATTGGGCGGCACCAGCCGGCTGATCTCGGCGCCGTGCGCGCCGGCCGCCGCGGTGCTGTCGGCATTCGCAATCGATGCGGTCGGCCAAGGCACCGACGGCGCCACGGTGCTGCTGCTGCTGAGCGCGGTCGGGCTGCTCGCCGGCCTGCTGCAGGTTGCGATGGGCGCGGTACGCCTGGGCACCTTGATCAAGTTCGTGCCTTATCCGGTGGTCAGCGGCTATCTGAGCGGCGTCGGTCTGGTCATCATCACGAGTCAGCTGCCGCGGTTTCTCGGCGTTCCCGCCGACCTGCATTTCTGGGCCGCGCTGGCGACGCCGGCGGCGTGGCGCTGGCAGGGCATGGTGGTGGGCGCGCTGGCGATCGGCGTCATGCTGGGCGCCGACAAGGTGACCCGGGCGGTGCCCCCGCCGATCCTGGCGCTGGCAGCCGGCGTGGCCGGCTATTTCGCGCTCGGGTTGGTCGATCCGTCGCTGCTCGCGCTTGCCGGCAACGCGTTCGTGATCGGCCCGCTGGTCGGTGGCGGCGAGGGTTTTCTCGACGGCGTGATCGGGCGGTGGTCGGCGATCGCCGATCTCGGCCTGCCGCAGATCGAAGCCCTGGTGGTGCCGGCTCTGACGCTCGCGATCCTGCTGTCGATCGACACGCTCAAGACCTGCGTCGTGCTCGATGCGCTGACGCGCTCGCGCCACAACTCGAACCGCGAGCTGATCGGACAAGGCCTGGGCAATGTCGCCTCGGTGGCGATCGGCGGCATACCGGGTGCCGGCACCATGGGCGCCACCCTGGTGAATCTCTCGAGCGGCGGCCAGACCCGATTTTCCGGGATCGCCGAGGGCGTGCTGTCGCTGATCGCCTTCCTGGTGCTCGCCCCGGTGATCGCCTGGGTTCCGGTGGCGGCGCTCTCCGGCATCCTGATCGTCGTCGGCGCCCGGATGATCGACTGGCACAGCCTGCACTTCCTGAGGTCGCGCGACACCATGCTCGACTTCGCCGTCATCGCGACCGTGGTCGCCTGCGCGCTCTCGATCAGCCTGATCGTCGCGTCGGGCGCCGGCGTCGCGCTGGCGATCTTCCTGTTCATGCGCGAGCAGGTCGGTGGCGCTGTGATCCGGCGCAAGGTCTACGGCGACGAGGTGTCCTCCAACCGCATCAGGCTGCGGGAGGAGCGCGACATCCTGGAACGCAATGGCGACCAGGCCGTGGTCTTCGAGCTCCAGGGCAGCCTGTTCTTCGGCACAGCCCAACAGCTTTCCGTCGCGCTCGAGCCCGAGCTCCGGACCCGCAAGTACGTCATCCTGGACATGCGCCGGGTGCAGACGGTGGACGCTACCGCGGGCCACGTGCTCGATCAGGCAAAGGACATCTTGACCGAACGCGGCGGGGTGCTGATCTTCAGCCGCGTGCCGCATCGCCTGCCCAGCGGCCGCGACGTCAGCCGCTATTTCGACGAGTTGGGGTTGGTAAAGCCGAAAAGTCCGATCAAGGTTTTCGCCGGCCTGAACGAGGCTACGGAGTGGGTCGAGGAACGCATCATCGAGGCGGCGGCGCTTGTCCGTGACGAGGAGACCCTGCTCGATCTGCACGACATCGAGCTGTTCGCCGGGCGCAAGGACGAGACATTGGCGGCGCTCGAGCAGTGCATGGACAAGCGCTCGTTCAAAGCCGGCGAGCGCGTCTTCGCGAGCGGCGAGGTCAGCGACGAGCTGTTCCTGATCCGTCGGGGTCTGGTCAGCATCATGCTCCCGATCGACGGAGGGAAAGCCCTGCACGTCGGCACCTTCGGCCGCGGCGCGTTCTTCGGCGAGATGGCGTTTCTCGACGGCGAGTCCCGCTCGGCCGACGCGATCGCGTTCACCGATACGTCGCTATTCGCGCTGTCCCGCAAGCGCTTCGACGGGCTCGTCCAGGAGCACAAGATGGTGGCGTTGAACCTGATGGAGGGCTTGGCGAGCGTGCTGGCCGCGCGGCTGCGTCACACCAACGCCGAGCTGCGCGTGCTCGAATCGTAATCCGGGTTTCGGCGGGTGGCGCGTGATCGTCAGAACGTCGCGGTGTGGCCGCCGTCGACCACGAGGACGTGGCCGTTGACGTAGGACGCCGCGTCTGACGCCAGGAACACGGCGGCGCCGGCGATCTCGTGCGGCTTGGCCCAGCGCTTCAAAGGAATGCGCTGCTCGACATAGGCCTGCACCTGGGGATCGTCGACCAGGTATTCGTTGGTCGGGGTGGCGAAATAGCCGGGCGCGATGGCGTTGACCGTGATGCCGCGCGGCCCGAGCTCGGCGGCGAACGCGCGGGTCAAGGCCTCCATTCCGCCTTTGGCGGCGATGTAGACCGCGTCGCCGACGCGCGCGCGCGGTCCCGCGATCGAGGTCACCATGATGATGCGGCCGCCGTTCGTCATCAGCGCCGCGGCGCGCTTGCCCATGTCGAACGACGCGGTGAGGTTGACCTCGAGCATGGCGCTGAGATCGTCGCGGGTCAGCGTCTCGAGGGCACCGCGCTTGCGCGTGCCGACGTTGCTGACCAGCACGTCGAGGCGGCCATGCTCGCGCGCAATCGTCGCGAACGCAGTTTCGATCGCGCCGGCGTCGCCGACATCGAAGGGCAGCGGCGACGCGCGCCCGCCGGCCGCCGCGATGCGCGCCAGCTGCGGTGCCAGATTCTCCGAGCTGCGGCCGTTGACCAGCACGTGGGCGCCGGCCTCGGCGAGGCCGAGCGCGATTTCGGCGCCCAGCCCGCGCGAGGCGCCGGTGACCAGGGCGATGCGACCGGCGAGCGAGAACCGGGTCAAGCCGACTCGCGCACCTTGGGCACGAACGGCTTGGAGGTAAAGTCCTCGGCGCCGCTGGCGAACTTGAGCCCGGCCGCCTTGATCGCGCCGTCCGGCACCGTCTCGAGCGGCACGTAGTAGCGGCCGTGGTCGCGGATCACGGTGTCGTTGTCGACCCGGTTGTAGCAGGCGAGGAAGGTCCAGCGCCGGTTGGGCGAGCGGTTCTGCGCCGACTGATGCAGCGTATTGCAGTGGAAGATCACGGCATCGCCCGGCTCGAGCTCGGCGTAGACGATGTCGAGCGACTTGGTCAGGTGCGCCATGCGCGCGGGATCGGCGACCACCTGATCCTTGCTGCCCTCGATCGGCACGTGGTCGATGCGGCCCAGGCGATTTGATCCTCTGACGAGCTGGAGGCAGCCGTTGTCGCGGGTCGTGCGGTCGAGCGCGAGCATGATGCTCGCCAGGTGCGGGAACAAGCAGCCGTTGTGGTACCAGTAACCGTAGTCCTGGTGCCACTCCCAGGCGCCGCCGACCAGCGGCTCCTTGGCGGTCAGCTTGGATTGGAAGTGGTAGACCGGGCCGCCGAGCAGCGCCGCCATGGTGTCGACCACGCGCTCGCAGCGCGCCGCCAGGCCATAGACCGAGTCGCCGGCGCGGTTCCACAGCGAGATGCGCGTCGCCGCCCCATTGGCGTCGAGCCGGTCGAGGATGTGGTCGCGGACTTGCGGATCCTCCTCCATGGCGCGGCGCAGCAGCGCGGTCTCCTCCGGGTCGAACAGCCCGCGCACGATCACGAGCCCGTCCTGGTGGAACTGCACGACCTGCTCTTGGCTCAGGATCGAGGGCATGGCGGGGCTCCTACGGCGTGTCGGCGAGCGCGACGCCGATCATGCTGTCGCGCGTTGCCAGCTTGGCCAACGCCGCCTCGTCGAGCCTCTCGGTGCCGGCGGGCCGGCGCGGCAGCACCAGGTAGCGCATGTCGGCGGTGCTGTCGTGTACCCGTACTTCCACATCGTCCGGGATCGTGGTGCCGAACTCGCGCAGCACCGCGCGGGGCTCGTTGACCGCACGGCTACGGTAGTTGCGGCTCTTGTACCAGTCGGGCGGCAGGCCCAGCAGGTTGCGCGGATAGCACGAGCACAAGGTGCACACGATCATGTTGTGCAGTCTGTCGGTGTTCTCGACCACCACCAGCTTGAGGAGCCCGACGTCGATGCCGAGCTCGGCCGCGGCGGCGCTGCCGTCGGCGAGCATGCGCTTCTTGTATTCGGGGTCGACCCAGGCGCGCGCGACCATCTTGGCGCCGTATTCCGGATTGCGGCCGTCCATGAACTCGATGGCGCGGCGTACGCCGTCGGGCGTGATGATGCCCTTCTCGATCAGGAGCTCGCGCACCGCGATCTCCATCGCCCGGTAGTGCGTGATCGTGTCGTCCTGATCCGGACGGAAGGTGCGCGCGTGGTCATGCGCGTGATCGTGGCCATGATCGTGGTCGTGGTCGTGATGATCGCCGCTCATCGGGACGCTCCCTCCGCGGGCTCGAGCCAGTGCTGGTAGATCTCGATGTCGATGGTGTCGTGCGCCGGCCCGGCATAGCCGGGCCAGACGTCCTTCTGGCGGAACTGCACGCGATAGAGCGGCTGGGCCGGCAGGCCGTTGCGCGCGTAGGCAAGCTCCTCGGGATTGGGGAACGCGCCGCAGTAGCGCTCGATCGTGCCGACGTGGCCGCGGATGTACCACGGCGTGCGGACGTGGCCCG
>JACQAI010000608.1 GCA_016195115.1 Pseudomonadota bacterium | reverse complement strand
TCGGCCTGCACCGCGGCGTTGATGTCGTCCTCGATGAAGCGACTGATGCGCGCCGCGCCGTCTTGTGTCCGCAGCAGGTACGCCCCGAGCCCGGCGGCGATGATCTCGGGGCAGTGCTCGTGCTCCGCGATCGCCGCGATCTCGTCCGCGGTCAACTGTGACAGCGCCACGCAATCCACGTAGGTCAACATCGGCGGCTTCCCATCCATCGCCGGCACGATGCCGACGCAGGATGGGATCCGCGTTGATCTGCATCAAGCTGCGACCGGATCTGGTCCGTTGATCCAAATCAAGTGGGCCGTGACGCGCCGCTGCTAAGCCTACCGTGATGATTGCCGCCATGATCGCCGCGACCGTGCTGGTCGCGCTCACCATCTTGATCCACTACGAGGTGCTGCGGATCACGTCCGCACATCTCGCCGAGCTGCCGGTGCCGCCGCGCGCACGCATCATCGTGGTGGTGAGCGCCGCTTTCGTCGCCCACACCCTCGAGGTCTGGCTCTACGGCGGCGGTTATTGGCTGCTCAGCGCCCAGCTCGGGCTGGGCGGGTTCGGCGGCGTGCCGGTGGTCACGCTCGAGGACTACATCTATTTCTCCGCCGTGACCTACACCTCGCTGGGCTTCGGCGACGTCTTCCCGGCGTCGCACACCCGATTGATCGCCGGAGTCGAATCGCTGAACGGCTTGGTCCTGATCGGTTGGTCGGCCTCGTTCACCTATCTGGCGATGGAGCGCTATTGGCCGCTGCATCCGGTCCGTCGGACGCGCCGGCGCCACGCCGCGGCGGCCGGCGACACAGCTCGGGCGCCCGCCGCGCGGTGATTTGCCGAGCGCCGGCGTTCCGGATAGTCTCGCGTGCTTGGACGTCCTCGCGGAGGTCGCTGCCGTGTTGTCCCTGACGATGGCGCTCGGGAACTACGGACTCACCAAAGCCTTGAAAGCCGGCGCGCTGCGCTCGGACCGGCTTGCGCTCGACTTCGTCGAGGTCGAGCCGATCACGCGCGGCATGCGCCGCATGGCGCGCGGCCTCGAGTTCGACATCTGCGAGATGGCGTGGACGACCTATCTGTGCGCCAAGGCGTACGGCAAGCCGCTCACCGCGATCCCGGTCTACGTCACGCGCAACTTCCACCACTGGGCGATCTGGCACAACGTCAAGGCCGACCTCAAGACGCCCAAGGATCTGGAAGGCAAGCGGGTCGGCGTCAACCGCGGCTACACGGTGACGACCGGGCTGTGGATCCGCGGCGTGCTGCAGGACGAGTACGGCGTCGATCTCGGCAAGATCACCTGGGTGCCGACCGACGACGAGCACGTCGCCGAATACCAGGCGCCGGCCAACGTCGACTACGCGGCGGGACGCGGCAAGGATTGCGCGGCGCTGCTGGCGTCGGGCGAGCTCGTCGCCGCGATCGGCGACATCAAGTCGGAGTCGCCGGACGTCGCGCCGCTGATCCCCGACGCCCGCCAGGCCGGCTTCGCCTATTACCGCAAGACCGGCGTCTACCCGATGAACCATGGCGTTGTGGTGAAGGACGCGGTGCTCGCGGCACAGCCGTGGCTGGCCGAGGAGCTGTACCGCCTCTTCAAGGCGTCGAAGGACGCCTACATGGCGCGCCTGGCCGCCGGCGGCGAGCTCAGCGCCGCCGACAAGACCGCCCTCGAGCTGCAAAAAGGCGTCGGCGGCGATCCCTTCCCATTCGGCGTCGCGGCCAACCGCAAGGCGCTCGACGCGGTCAGCCGCTTCGCCGCCGAGCAGGGCGTCACGAAGAAGGTCTACACGCCCGACGAGCTGTTCGCCTCGAGCACGCTGGCGCTGACGTAGGGTTCTACAAAAACGTCGCGCCTACGAAACTCGGCGCTCATTCTCGCGCTTGCGCACGATGCGTTCGAGTTGACCCGATGCCAAAACAAAACCGTCATCCCGGCGAAAGCCGGGATCCAGGATCACGAGTCTGGTGTTGGTATCTGGTCACCTGGATCCCGGCTTTCGCCGGGATGACGGGAAGAGGGGATGCTTCGATCTGACCCAATCACACTCGAGGTGCGAGGACGCTTATTCGGACTCGGGAGAACGCTGCTCTCCGCGAAACGTTCCGCATCTGATCTTGTTGGAAATCAGAATGATCCCAATACCGATTACCCAGATCAGCGCCAAGTATGGGAAGGCAAACCCACCCGGAAGCTTCCGAAGCAACGGCGCCGCTATTATCCCCCCCGACCGTCAGACCACACACGGCGGCCATGACCGCTACATTGAAGGCGACCCGCCTATCCGACTTCATCGTTAGCGGCTACGCCGCGCGCTTGCCCAGCTTCTTGTCGAGTCGGCTGAACACGCGCCGGGCGTTGCCTTCAAAGATCTTCTGCTTGTCGGCAGCACCCAGCGTCGTCACCGCGTCGATGTAGCGCTTGGTGTCGTCGTAGTACTGGCCGGTCTCGGGATCGATGCCCTTGACCGCGCCGACCATCTCGGAGGCGAACAGGATGTTCTCCGCCGGAATCACCCGGGTCAGCAGGTCGATGCCGGCCTGGTGGTAGACGCAGGTGTCGAAGTACACGTTCTTGAGCAGGTGCTCCTTGAGCAGCGGCTTCTTCAAGTCCTGCGCCAGGCCGCGATAGCGGCCCCAGTGATACGGCACCGCGCCGCCGCCATGCGGGATGATGAACTTGAGGGTGGGAAAATCCTTGAACAGGTCCGAGGTCAGGAACTGCATGAACGCCGTGGTGTCGCCGTTGATGTAGTGCGCCCCGGTGGCGTGGAAATTCGGGTTGCACGACGACGACACATGGACCATCGCGGGCACGTCGAGCTCGACCATCTTCTCGTAGAACGGATACCACCAGCGATCGGTCATCGGCGGATCCTTCCAGTGGCCGCCCGATGGATCCGGGTTGAGGTTGCAGCCGACGAAGCCGTACTCGTTGACGCAGCGCTCGAGCTCGGCGATGCAGTTGCTCGGCGGCACGCCCGGGGTCTGCGGCAGCTGGCAGACGCCGATGAAATTGTTGGGATAGAGCGCGCACAGCCGGTGGATGAGGTCGTTGCACACGCGCGTCCAGGCGGCGCTGGTCGCGGCGTCGCCGATGTGGTGCGCCATGCCGGCGGCGCGCGGCGAGAAGATCGTCAGGTCGGCGCCGCGCTCGCGCTGGAGCTTGAGCTGCGCGCCCTCGACCGAGGCGCGCAGCTGGTCGTCGCTGATCTTGGGCGCCGGTGGTGCGGCACCGCGCGCGCCCTGGTCGAGCGCCGCGATCTGGGCCTGGCGGAACGTATCGAGCTCCTTCGGCGCGGTGGTGTAGTGGCCATGGCAATCGATGATCATGGGTTTTCTCCTGAAGCGGATCGCCGGCGCTAGAGCGCCGGGCGAGCCCGGATGTCGTCGGCGACCTTGCGCCGGATGAACTGGCCGTCCTTGAGGTCGCCGGCGAACGCGCCGTTCTCGACCACGACCTTGCCGCGCAGGATCGTGAGCGACGGCCATGCCGCGACCTCGCGGCCTTCCCAGGGCGAATAGTCGGTCTCGTGCAGCCCCTCGGCCTTGATGGTGCGCTTCGCCCGCGGATCGAGCAACACGACGTCGGCGTCCGAGCCGACCGCGAGCGCGCCCTTGCGCGGATAGAGGCCCTGGATCTTGGCGGCGTTGGTCGAGATCAAGTCGACAAAGTGACCAAGGCCGTAGCCGCGCTTGACCACCGTCTCGCTGTAGATGATCGCGACCCGCGGCTCGACCCCGGAGTTGCCCCCGGTGGTGTCGTCGATGCGCCGGCCCTGCACCTTGATCTTGAGCGGACAACACACCTCGTCGGTCGCCACCGCCTGGATGGCGCCGCGGTTGGTCGCCGCCCACAGCGCGTCGTGGTCTTCCTTGAACTTGAGCGACGGGTAGGTGTGGTACATCTGACCGTTGGGCTTCTTGTAGTCCTCGGCGCTGTACAGCAGGTATTGGTGCAGGGTCTCGCCGTAGATCGGCACGCCGCGGCCGCGCGCCTCGGCGATCGCGCGCACGCCGGTCGCTGCCGAGGTGTGCATCATATAGAGCGCCGCGCCCGGCACGTTCTCGGCCAGTCTGATGACGCGGTTGAACGCCAGGTTCTCCGACAAGGTGTTGTGCACCTCGGCCATGTTCTCGAAGCCGGTGCGGTCCTCGCGCGTCAGCTTCTCGTACATGTGCATGACGATGTCGTTGTCCTCGGCGTGGATCGAGGCGATGCCGCCTTGGCGCGCCAGCACCTTGAGGACTTCCCAGATGTCGCCGAACTGGACCATGCGGCCCTTGCGGCTGGGCGTGATGTCGGTCGTGAACATCTTGACGCTGGCGTGGCCGTCGGCAACCGCCTCGGCGAGCTCGCCCAGGATCGAGGGCGGCAGCTTGCCGGACAGCATGATGTGGAAGCCGTAGTCGCAGTAGCAGGCACCGGTCCACTCCTTGGTGCGCCGCTCGATCGCCGCCGCCATCGTCTCGTCGGGTTGCACCAGCGCGAAGTCGAGCAGGGTCGTGGTGCCGCCCCACAGCGCGGCGCGGCTGACCTGCTCGGGCGGTCCGCTCAAGGTCGGCTGCGCCTGTCCCGGCACCGGGATCGGCCAGCTGCAATGGACGTGCGGATCGATACCGCCCGGAATCACGTATTGGCCCTTGGCGTCGATCGTGCGCTTGGCGCCGGTCGCGGCAAAGCCGCCGGGCGCGCCGATCGCGACGATCTTGTCGCCCGCGATCGCAATATCGGCGGCCTCGGGCCCCGACGGCAGAACGGCCAAACCTCCGGCGACGACCAGATCGAACATGGCGGTCCTCTCAGGTGACGGGTTGCGGGGTGGCGTACGGCACCGCGCCGGCGAACGCGAACCGGTCGAGGATAGCCGCGCGCGGAATCGCGTGCACGATGAATACCAGCCAGCTGCGCCGCTCGCCGTCGGGCCAGCGCTCGAGCCAGACAGGTTGTTGGATGGCGTGCTGGGCGCCCTGGATGACGGCCGGCCGCTCGGGACGGTCGGCAAACGCCACCAGGCCTTTGACGCGCAGCAGATCCTCGCCATGCGCCAGCGCCAAGCCGCCGAGCGCCTTGGCGAACTCGAGCCGGCTGACCGGGCGCTCGAGCACGATGGTGTGGACGTCGATGTCGTGGCTGTGCGCGGCGTGGGCGTCGGCCGGCGGCACCGCGCGCGCCAGCGCGGGTGCGTCGAACAGCAGCGCCGCCGGATCGGCGGTCCCGGGTAGCTGCACGCGCGGGGCGGCGCCGTTGAGCCAGTCGAGCTGCGCGACCAGCGCGGCATCGGGCGCCGCCAGGTCGGTCTTGGTGATCAGCACGCGATCGGCGACCGCGACCTGGCGCGCCGCCTCGGGAAAGCGCGTCACGGTTGCGGCGCCGGTCACCGCATCGAGCGTGGTGACGACCCGCGCCGTGCTCAACGCGTCGTCGAGCGCCGGATCGGCGCCCAGGGTGTAGAGGATCGGCGCCGGGTCGGCGAGGCCGGTGGTCTCGATCACCAGCCGCTTGAACGGTTTGAGGCTGCCGTCCGATCGCCGCGCCAGCAGGCCGCGCAGGGTCTGGGCGAGGTCCTCGCGCACCGCGCAGCATAGGCAGCCGCCCGGCAGCTCGAGCACCGGCCCGTCGACCGTCTCGACCAGATGGTGGTCGAGGCCGATCTCGCCGATCTCATTGACCAGCACCGCGGTCTCGGCAAAGCCCGGCGTGCGCACCGCGCGCTGCAGCAAGGTCGTCTTGCCGCTGCCGAGGAACCCGGTCAGCACCGTGATGGGCAGGGTCGGCGAAGGCGCTGCGGACATCGCGAAAAGCCTAGTCGACCGGGCGGAACGACGTCTACCGGTCCGGCCCGCCGCCCCCTATCATCACCGGACCGCCAGCGAGGGAGTATCGGCGCGATGCGGCTGTTGATCGCCATGATGAAGCACGAGACCAACACGTTCTCGCCGGTGCCGACGCCGCTCAGCCGGTTCGGCCGCGGCCGCGGGCCGAGCGCCGGCGACGCCGCGATCGCGCTGTTCCGCGGCACCGGCACCGCGATCGGCGCCTATCTCGAGCTCGCGGAAAAAGCCGGGGCGGAGGTCGTCGTGCCGATCGCCGGCGACGCCGCGCCGAGCGGCCCGGTCGAGGACGCCGCCTACGCGCACATGACCGACGCAATCTTGGAAGCGGTGGCGCGCGGCGGTTTCGACGGCATCATGCTCGACCTGCACGGCGCCATGGTGACCCAGAGCCACGAGGACGGCGAAGGCCAGCTGCTGAAACGCATCCGCTCGATCGACGCCAAGACGCCGATCGCAGTCGCGCTCGACATGCACGCCAACCTCTACGATGACATCATCAACAACGCGACGGTGGTGACCGGCTATCGCACCTACCCGCACGTCGACACCTACGACACCGGCAAGCTCGCCGGCGAGATCCTGCTGCGCGCGATCCGCGGCGAGGTGAAGCCCGTGATGGCCTGGGGCAACGCCCCGATGCTGCCGCATGTGATGCGTCAGGGCACCGCCGACCACCCCAACAAGGAACTACAAGCGCGCTGTGCCGCAATGGCGCGCGAGGGCGCGCTGGCGGCGAGCCTGTTCACCGGCTTCCCCCACGCCGACATCGCCAACGCCGGCCTCAGCACGGTCGTGGTGACCGACGGCGACCAGGCGCTCGCCGAGCGGCTGCGCGATGCATTGCTCAAGCAGGCGTGGGACGACCGCGAGGCGTTCGTCTACAAACTCGAGCCGTTGCAGCAATCGATCGCGCGCGCCCAGGC
>JACQAI010000593.1 GCA_016195115.1 Pseudomonadota bacterium | reverse complement strand
CCAGAAGGTCGCGGCGATCGCCGCAGCGTGGGCCAAGGTGCGGCTCGAGCGGGACATCGCGTGAGCGCACCGGCCGCCGAGAGCCCGCGGTTTCCGGTCTCGGTGAAGGGCGTGGTAGCGCACGACGGCCGCGTCGTCCTGGTCAAGAACGAGCGCGACGAGTGGGAGCTGCCGGGCGGCCGGCTCGAGCCCGACGAGACGCCGACCGACTGCGTGGTGCGCGAGATCGCCGAAGAGCTCGGCCTCGCCGTGACGGCGGGCGTGCTGCTCGATTGCTGGGTGTACCAGCCGGTGCCCGGCCGCAAAGTCCTGATAGTGACCTACGGCTGCCGGCTGGCGACGCCGCCGGTGCCGCGGCTCAGCGCTGAGCATCGCGCGTTCGGCTGGTTCGACGGCGCCGCGCTCGCCGACTTGGCGCTGCCTGCAGGCTACCGGCCAGCGATCCGACGCTGGCTCGACGGCCCGGCGTGATGCGCCGGCGCGCGCCCGCCATCGTCGAACGTCCGTCGCCGAACTTTGGGCCGCGGCCCGAGGGCGCCGCGGTCGATCTCCTGATCCTGCACTACACCGGCATGAAGAGCGCCGAGGCGGCGCTCGAGCGTCTCACCGATCGCGCCGCCGAGGTCAGCGCGCACTACCTGATCGACGAGGACGGCACGGTGTTTCGCTTGGTCGATGAGCAGCACCGCGCCTGGCACGCCGGCGTCTCGAGCTGGCACGGCCGCCCGGACGTCAACGGTTTCTCGATCGGCATCGAGCTGGTCAATCCGGGGCACGAGTGGGGCTACCGCGCGTTTGCGCCGGCGCAGCTCGCCGCGTGCGCGGCGCTCGCGCGCGCCATCGTCGCGCGCCACGCGATCCGGCCGTGGCGCGTGCTCGGCCACTCCGATGTCGCGCCGGCGCGCAAGGCCGACCCCGGCGAGCTGTTCGACTGGGCGCTGCTGGCGCGCCGCGGCGTCGGCTTGTGGCCGCCCGAGGCGCGCGCCGAGCCGGCCGAGCCGCTCGTCGCGGGCGCCCACGGCGCGGCCGTGGTGGCGATGCAGGCGGCGCTCGCCGAGTTCGGCTATGCCTGCCCGACCAGCGGCGCGTTCGACGCGGCGACCGGGCACGTCGTCACCGCCTTCCAACGCCATTTCCGCCCGCGCCAGGTCGACGGCCGGTTCGACGCCGAGTGTCGGCGCCGGCTCGCCTGGCTGCTCGCGCGGGTCGACTGAGGACGTCGCCCCCTTCTTGTCTATTGAGTCCGCGCGCCCGGAGCGCTTCGATACGTCAATTCGTTGATCCATTTGTCTGATAAAACGACACCGCCCTGTGATCGCGGTCATGGGCGGCGCGGGCCGCGACCCGGCATGCTGGCCGGCCGAAGCACGCGTAAGAACCGCGGGGGGACCAAAACAATGCTCCAGAACAAGCTCATGCTGCGCGCGGGGCTGGCGGCCTCGTCGGTCGTCGTGCTCGGATTGACCCTGTCGGGCTGCGCCCAGCAGGGCGGGTACGCGGCGGCGTCGACCGCGGCCGACGACGTGTGCCGGCCGCAGCGCCTGGCGCTCGACGATAGCCAGCAGTTCTTCGCCGGCGACATCGTCAAGGGTGCGCTGATCGGCGCCGCCGGCGGCGCGCTCACCGGTCTCCTGCTCGGCGGCGATGGCCGTTCGGCGGCGCTCGGCGCGATTGCCGGTGCCACCGCCGGCGGCTTCGCGGGCTACTGGTCGTCGCTGCAGAACCAGGGCGGCTCGCGCAATGATCTGATCTCGCGCATGGTCGGCGACATGGACCGCGAGCAGCAGGCCCTCGACAAGGCGCAGGTCTCGTTCAATGCTCTGGTCGACTGCCGCAAGGCCAACGCGCGCCAGATCAACGCCGACCTGCGCGAGGGCAAGATCACACGCGAGCAGGCGACCCTGCAGATGAACCGGGTGCGCCAGCTCTCCGACCAGGACATCGCGATCGCCAAGCGGATCAACGCCCGCGTTGACGAGCGCACCGCTAACTACGTCTACGCCACCGAGCAGGCGACCGGCGCGCCGGTGACGGCGGCGGCACCGGCGCCGAGCCCGGCCCCCACGGCGAGCGCACCCGCGGCAGCGCCGCCGCGTCCGGCGGCGCAGCAGGCGTCGGTGACGTCGGGCGACAACGCCGCGGTGCGGCAGAGCGCCTCGACCCTGGTGCAGAAGAAGCAGACTTTCGCCCAGTCGACCGACACCGCCCAGCAGTCGCTGTCGTCCGAGCTGCAGATCACCGCGTAAGGTGGTCGTGCGTCCGCTGACGTCGCTCGCGGCGCGCGCGCTGGGCCTGTGGCTCGGCGCCGCGGCGAGCGCGCTGGCGCAACAGCCGGCACCGCCGGCGGCGCCCCCCGCCGCCGCGCCAGCGGCAGCACCGAAAGAACCGCCGACGGCGGCGTTCCTGCGCATCGAGACCGGGCGCCACAGCGCCGCGATCAACCGCCTGGCGAGCGCGCGCGGCGGCACCCTGCTGGCCAGCGTGTCGGACGACAAGACCGCGCGGCTGTGGGATGGCGTGACCGGCGAGCTGGTGTCGGTACTGCGCGTGCCGGTCGCCGACGGCCTCGAGGGCGCGCTCTATTCGGTGGCGCTGGCGCCCGACGGCAGCCGCCT
>JACQAI010000522.1 GCA_016195115.1 Pseudomonadota bacterium | reverse complement strand
GGCCGATCGATCAGCTGATCGGCCCGCGCCGCTGTCGCCGCGACGCCGACGAGCACGGCCACAGCGCCGATCCGCCATGCCGATTTAATCGTTAACGCCATCGCCGCCCCCGTGCCCCCCCGTGTCGGATTTGACGATATACTTGCGTCGATGCCCGGGCAATGCGAGGGCACCGCCGTCTTGATCACGCATCGAGGACCGTCATGCCACTTTCCCCGCCCGCCGAGCGCGAGGCCCTGCACGTGCGCCGGATCGAGTGCCGCGGCTATCGGCGTCACGACGGACTGTGGGACATCGAGGCGCGCCTGGTCGACACCAAGGAGATCGAGACCGCGCATGCGTGGGACGGCACGTTGCCGGCCGGCGCGCCGGTTCACGACATGTGGGTGCGCCTGACCGTCGACGATGCCATGAAGGTGCACGGCGCCGAGGCGGCGATGGAGACCACCCCCTACCCGCCATGCGCACGCGCGGCGCCGAGCCTCGCCGTGCTGGTCGGCCACACTATCGCGCCGGGTTGGAGCATCTTGGTCAAGCGGCTGCTCGGCGGCGTCAAGAGCTGCACCCATCTGATGGAGCTCCTGATGCCGATCGCGACCACGGCCTATCAGACCTTGGGCATGGGCCGGCGCGCGCGCGCGCAGCGGGCGGTCGCGCCCAAAACCCGGCCAGGCAAGATCGACAGCTGTTACGCCTATTCCAGCGAGCGTGAGGTCGTCGCGCGATTCTGGCCGGAGTTCTACGAAGGGCCCTAGCGGCAGGGGCGAAGCCCCGCGAGCGCAAAACTCTTTTTGTAGTGCGCTCGCGGGGGCTGCGCCCCCTGCCGCGCGGCGCGGCAGGGGCGAAGCCCCGCGAGCGCCGAAAAATCAGCTGCCGCGGAACGCCGGCTTGCGCTTCTCCATGAAGGCCCTGCGGCCCTCCTCGTAGTCGGCGCTGGCGAAACAATCCTCGACTAGGCGCTCGCACAGGGCGACGTCGGGTCGGCCGTCGATCTTGGTCAGCTCGCCGATGATGCGCTTGGCCGTCTTGATGGTGAGCGGCGCGTTGGCCGCGATCATGTCGCAGTACTCGCGGATCACGCTCTCGAGCTCGCCGTCGGCGACCACCCGGTTGATCAGGCCCATGTGATAGGCCTCGGTCGCGTTGAACTGACGCGCCGTGAAGAAAATCTCCTTGGCGGCCGACGGGCCGACCACGTCGAGCAGCTTCTGGACGCCGTTGTAGCGGTAGCCGACGCCGAGCTTGGCCGCCGGAATGCCAAAGCGCGATTGCTCGGTGGCGATACGCAGGTCGCAGCTCAGCGCAACCCCGAGGCCGCCGCCGATGCAGTAGCCACGGATCATCGCGATCGCCGGCTTGCTCAAGTGAAGGGCGTGCGCCATCGCCTTGTCGGTGATCGCCTCGTAGTGGGCGGCACCTTCGGCGTCGGAGCGCGCCTGCTCGAATTCGGAGATGTCGGCGCCCGAGATGAATGCTTTCTGTCCGGCACCCTTCATGACCACGACGCGCACCGCCGGGTCGCGCTCGTAGGCATCCAGGATCGCGGGCAGCGCCTCCCACATGTCGATCGACATGGCGTTGTGGCGTTCGGGGTTGTTGAAGGTGATCCAACCGATCGCGCCGTCACGCTCGGCAATCACGCGCTTGGTCTTGGTCAGCAAGATCGCATTCCTCTCTCGATGTCGCGACAGCATACGGGTTTGCCGGCCGGACGTCACTTTTCGCCGAAGCTACCGTGGCCCGACCGCTCGGCTTCACCTATGCTGACGGGAGGCCGGAAGGAGAGGGGTGCTCCATGCATGAGGGCGATCCCGCCGCACGGATTGGCGAGCTCGAAGCCGAGCTGGGGATGTTGCGTGCCCAGCTCGCGGTGGCCAATGCCCAGAAGACGTCGTATCGGGCGCTGCTCAGGGAGGAAAACCCGCCGCTCGCGGCCGCGACCGACACCTACCAGATATTGACCTATGTCAGCGACGGCCTGGCCACCTGGAACAAGAGCATCGATTTTTTCGAGCGGCCGCGGTTCCAATCCGCCTACCGGCGCGGCATGAACTCGGGTCACCGCATCGGCCGCGCCGCCGGATCGGATCACGACATCCGCATCGAATGGCGGGTCGCCATCTGCTGCTGGGCCGCCTGGCATGGGCGGCAATTGCCGGGGGACTTCGTCGAGTGCGGAACCAACACCGGGATCTATTCGCTCGCCGTGTGCGAATATATCGACGTCAACAGCACCGAGAAGTCGTTCTGGCTGTTCGATACGTTCGCCGGCCATCCTGCGGAACAGTTGAACCCCCAGGAACGGCGGCTGCACGAAGGCAGCACCGCCGCGGGGACGTATTCGGACGTCTACGAGATCGCCCAGCGGAATTTCGCGCCGTTTCCCAAGGCGCATCTGGTCCGCGGCAAGGTTCCCGACACGCTCGGCTCGGTCGCCATCGACAAGGTCGCCTATCTATCGATCGACATGAACCTCGAATATCCCGAGCGCGCCGCGCTCAAGTTCTTCTGGCCCAAACTGGTTCCCGGCGGCATCGTCGTGCTCGACGACTATGGCTGGTTGCAGCACCGCAGCCAGAAGGACAGCCACGACGCCTTTGCGACCGCCCACGGCGTCGAGATCTTCGCCCTCCCGACGGGCCAGGGCCTGCTCCTCAAGGTGTGAGGGCGTCACGATCGAGCCCCCGGCCACCGTCACGTCTCGCCGACTGCGAGCCAGTTCTGGTACTGGAAGTTCTCCAGGCGCACGTTGTACCGCGGGTAGTGGCGGTAACCCTCGGGGTGGATCTTATGCAGCCTGTATGGGGTCTCGTCGAAGAACGCGAAGAAATCCTTGAGCAGGTCGCGCGAGTCGACGTTGGTCGACCCGTACTCGAACTGGATGTAGCGAATGGCGCGCCGCCCGATCATGCCGGCCGCGCCGCGCAGCACCTGCAGGTCGTGGCCCTCGGTGTCGATTTTCAGATAGTCGATCGCGTCGACGCCGGCGGCCTGACAGTACGCGTCGAGCGTCGTAATGGTGACGGGCTCGCCGGCCGGCGGTACATCGATGCCGTACTCCTCCAGACCGGCGCGCGGATAGAGCGACCGCATCTCTGAATCGACGCCGAGCGTGTAGAGCTGGCGCTGCTCGGCGCGCGCGCCGAGCCCGACATTGTTGCAGCGGACCCGCGGCGGCAGGTTCTTCGCCGCGATACGGTCAAACCCATCGCGGCTCGGCTCGAAGGCATGTATCTCGAGGTCGGGGTTGATGGTCAGCACGGTCTCGGTCCAATCGCCGCGATGCGCGCCGACATCGAACACCACCCGGCAGTGCGGCATGTATTCGCCGAGCGTGCGCCATTCGCCGTTGGTGTAAGGGTCGGGATCGTTTTCGCCGTCGAACCGCCAGACATAGGCGCGACACGCCTGGTAGAGCGGAACGCTGCGCGGCGCCGTGGGCAGGAACTGCTCGACCGCCGCGATATCGATGGACATGAAAGCATTCTCCCGAAACGGTCAGCGGCCGCCGTCCTTGATGGTGAACCTCATCGG
>JACQAI010000521.1 GCA_016195115.1 Pseudomonadota bacterium | reverse complement strand
CGCCGGTCTTGAAGCGCGGCGGATGCGCCGAGTTCGTCGGCTCCGGCCGGTTGGTCGGTGCCGTCATGGCTTGAGGCCGCCCTCACGCGCCTGGACCTCGACCATCTTGCGGGCGAGCTCGTCGATCGTGATGACGCCGCGCTGGACCAGGGTGTTGGTGATCGCCGCGCACCAGCGCTCGTAATAGGTCAGCTTCTCGTAGACGTCGGCGCCCAGCGACTCGATGTTGCGGCGCATCTCGTCGGTGCTCAGCAGCTGCTTGTCCTTGAGCAGCATCTGCATGGCGTCGACCCGCTTTTCCCACAAGGCGTAGTCATGCTCGCTCGGCACCACCGTGCCGGCCGGCAGCCCGCCCATGTCGTGGTAGTTCCGCATCGGGTTTCCTCCGCTCGGATGGCGCGATGATGGCCCAGTCCGGGCCGAACGGGAAGGGGTGGGGCCGCCGGCTCAGCCGGGCCCGATCATGGCCTCCGGCCGTACCCAGCGGTCGAAGTCCTCGGCGGTCAGGTGGCCGGACGCGATCGCCGCGGCGCGCAGGGTCGTACCCTCCCGGTGGGCCTTCTTGGCGATCTCGGCCGCCTTGTCGTAGCCGATATGCGGGTTGAGCGCGGTCACCAACATCAGGGACTGGGCGACGAGCTCCGCGATGCGCGGAGGCACCGGCTCGATGCCCTCGACGCAGTGCTCGGCGAAGCTCGTGCAGGCGTCGGCCAGCAGGCGCGTCGAGCGCAGCACGTTGGCGATGATGACCGGCTTGAAGACGTTGAGCTCGAGATGGCCCGACGCGCCCGCAATCGTGACCGCGACGTGGTTGCCCATGACCTGCGCTGCGACCATCGTCAGCGCCTCGGCCTGGGTCGGGTTGACCTTGCCGGGCATGATCGACGAACCGGGCTCGTTGGCCGGCAGCGCGATCTCGCCGAAGCCGCTGCGCGGCCCCGAGGCGAGCAGGCGGACGTCGTTGGCGATCTTCATGCAGCTCGCCGCCACGGTGTTGAGCGTGCCCGAGGCCTCGACCAGAGCGTCGTGGGCGGCCAGCGCCTCGAACTTGTTGACCGCGGGACGAAACGGCCGGCCGGTCAGCTCGGCCAGCGCCGCGGCGAAGCGCGCTGCGAACTCGCGATGGGCGTTGAGGCCGGTGCCGACCGCGGTGCCGCCCTGGGCGACTTCGTAAAGGTCCGGCAAGCAGCGCTTGACGCGGGAGACCCCGAGCTCGATCTGGCGGGCATAGCCCGAGAACATTGACGTGATCGTTCGGGTGGACCGGCGACTTGGCACCCAGCGGCGCGCCCAGCCGCCGGTTGGCCAGGTTGGCGATCACCTCGTTGGCGTTCATGTTCGACTGGGTGCCCGAGCCGGTCTGCCAGATCACCAGCGGGAACTGGTCGTCGTGCGTGCCGGCGATGACCTCGTCGGCGGCCGCGGTGATCGCCTCGCCGAGTTTCTGCTCGAGCCCGCCGAGCGCCAGGTTGGCCCGCGCCGCGGCCTTCTTCTGCATGCCGAGCGCCCGGATCACCGGCACCGGCATGCGCTCAGCCCCGATCTTGAAGAAGCGCCGCGAGCGCTCGGTCTGCGCCCCCCACAGCGCCGCCGCCGGCACCTCGATCTCGCCGAGGCTGTCCTTCTCGATGCGGGTCTTGTCGGCCATGGCGCTGCACCTTCTCAACCCCTCCCCCGTGCCGAAGGCATGGGGGAGGGTAGGGTGGGGGCCCGCTGCTGACACAACGGATACAGCGAGGATATGGGGGCGCCCGCGCCCCCACCCTACCCTCCCCCATGCTGCGCACGGGGGAGGGGTTGCTTGTGGGCTACTCCGCAGCGGTGGCGAGCACCGGCGGCGGGTTGCGCAGGCGCTGCAGCAGGGCGGCCTCGTGCGCCTTGGCTTTGGCGAGGTTTGCGTCCTTGACGTGGCCGAAGCCGCGGATGTGCTCGGGGATCGACGCGAGCTCGACGGCGAGCGCGTGGTTGGCGGGGGTGAGGCGCTCGAGCAGCTCGGCCACCAGGGTCTCGTAGTCGACGATCAACCGGCGTTCCATCCGGCGTTCGGCGGTGCGGCCGAAGATGTCGAAGGCGGTGCCGCGCACGCCCTTGAGGCGCGCCAGCAGCCGCATCGCGCCGAACATCCACGGCCCGAAGGTCTGTTTCTTGAGATGCCCGGTCGCGGGATCGCGCTCGGCAATGAGCGGCGGCGCCAAGTTGAACTCGAGCCGGTAGTCGCCTTCGAACTGGGCCTCCAACTGGCGCCGGAAGCTTCCGTCGGTGTAGAGCCGCGCGATCTCATACTCGTCCTTGTAGGCGAGCAGCTTGAAGTAATGGCGCGCGACCGCTTCGGCCAGCACTTCGCCGCCGACGCGTTGGGCCTCGACCGCGCGTACGCGCTCGACCAGGGTGCGATAGCGCGTCGCATACGCCGCGTCCTGGTAGCCGGTCAGATACGCGACGCGACGCGCGATCGCGGCGTCGAGGCGTTCCGACAGCACGCGTTCCGATGACAGCGCGCGCGGCGGCGGGGCGGCGATCGCCTGCACCGCGGCGAGGTCGTGGCCGGCGCGGCGGCCCCACAGGAAGGCGCGCTTGTTGAACGTGACGGCGACGTTGTTGAGCTCGATCGCGCGCTCGAGCGCCGCGACCGAGACGGGCACCAGGCCGCGCTGCACCGCGAAGCCGAGCAGGAACAGGTTCGACGCGATGGCGTCGCCGGTCAGCGCGGTGGCGAGCTCTGTGGCGTCGAGGAAGGTCGCGCGGCCCGGGCCGCTGGCCTCCTCGATCACGGCGGTCAGGTCGCCGCGCGGGAACTGGAGGTCGGGGTTGCGCGAAAACTCTGCCGTCATGGTCTCGTGGCGGTTGACGATGACGTCGGTCTGGCCGGCCTTGATCTTGGCCAGCGCGTCAAACGTGCCGGTGACGACGAAGTCGGCGCCGAGCACCAGATGGGCGTCGCCGGCCGGGATGCGCACCGAGTTGATGTCCTCAGGCCGGTGCGCGATGCGGACGTGGGTGAACACCGCGCCGCCCTTCTGCGCCAGGCCGGTCATGTCGAGCACCGACACGCCCTTGCCCGCAATATGCGCCGCCATGCCGAGCAGCGCGCCGATCGTCACCACGCCGGTGCCGCCGACCCCGGTGATCACGATGCCGTAGGGGTGATCGATCGCCGGCAGCGGCGGCGTCGGCAGGTCGGGAAAATCGCTATCGGCGCTGCCGCGGCTCTTCTTGAGCGCGCCGCCATGCACCGTGACGAAGCTCGGGCAGAAGCCGCGCACGCAGGAGAAATCCTTGTTGCACGACGACTGGTCGATCGCGCGCTTGCGGCCGAACTCGGTCTCGATCGGCACGATCGAGACGCAGTTCGACTGCACGCCGCAATCGCCGCAGCCTTCGCACACGGTCTCGTTGATGATCACCCTCTTAGGTGGGTCGACCATGAGTCCGCGCTTACGCCGGCGGCGCTTCTCGGCGGCGCAGGTCTGGTCGTAGATCAGCGCGCTGACGCCCGGGGTGAGGCTGAGCTCGCGCTGCACGCGGTCGAGCTGGTCTCGGTGCTCAATGGGTATGCCGGCCGGAATCCCGGCACCCAGCGGATACTTGTCGGGCTCGTCGGTGACGATGACGATGCGGCCGACGCCCTCGGCGGTCAGCTGCTGGGCCAGGCTCGGCACGGTCAGCGGCCCGTCGATCGGCTGGCCGCCGGTCATCGCCACGGCGTCGTTGAACAGCAGCTTGTAGGTGATGTTGACCTTGGCGGCGAGCGCGGCGCGGATCGCCAGGATGCCGGAGTGATAGTAGGTGCCATCGCCCAGGTTGGCGAACACGTGTTGGGTCTCGGTGAACGGCGCCTGGCCGATCCACGCCGCGCCCTCGCCGCCCATCTGCGAGAACGTGTCGGTGGCGCGGTCCATCCAGGTCGCCATGTAGTGGCAGCCGATACCGCCGAGCGCGCGGCTGCCGATCGGCACAACGGTCGAGGTGTTGTGCGGACAGCCCGAGCAGTAGGTCGGTACGCGCTGCACAGCGGGCTTGAGGCGGGTGAGCTGCCTCTCCTTGGCCTCGAGGAAGGCGAGGCGGTCGCGGATGCGCTCGCTGACGAAGAAGCGGCCGATCCGCGCGGCGATCACCCGCGCGATCCGCGCGGGCGTCAGCTCGTCGGTCGACGGCAGGATCCAGCTCTGCGCCTCGTCGAACTTGCCGATGACGCGCGGGCGGACGTCCTCGCGCCAGTTGTAGAGCTGCTCCTTGAGCTGGTTCTCGATGATCGCGCGTTTTTCTTCGACCACGAGAATCTCTTCCAGGCCCTCGGCGAAGTGGCGCACGCCTTCGCGCTCCAGCGGCCACGACATCGCGACCTTGTAGAGCCGAAGCCCGATCTGGCGCGCCAGGTCGTCGTCGATGCCGAGATCCTCGAGCGCCTGGCGGACGTCGAGATAGGACTTGCCCGTGGTCACGATGCCGAAGCGCGGGTTCGGGCTGTCGATCACCACGCGGTCGAGGTGGTTGGCGCGCGCGAACGCCAGCGCGGCGTAGAGCTTGTATTTGTGCAGGCGGAATTCCTGCTCGAGGGGTTTATCAGGCCAGCGGATGCTGACGCCGTCGGGCGGCAGCTCGAAGTCGGCCGGGATGATCGGCATGGCGCGCTGCGGGTCGACCGTGACGCTGCCCGAGCTGTCGACCGTCTCGGCGATCGTCTTCATGCCGATCCAGCAGCCCGAATAGCGGCTCATCGCCCAGCCGATCAGGCCGTAGTCGAGGATCTCCTGGACGCCGGCGGGATGCAGCACCGGGATGCCGGCGCCCATGAAGGCGTGCTCCGACTGGTTCGGCAGGGTCGAGGACTTGCACGAGTGATCGTCTCCTGCCAGCAAGAGCACGCCGCCGTGGCGGCTCGAGCCGGCGTGGTTGCCGTGCTTGAAGACGTCGCCGCAGCGGTCGACCCCGGGGCCCTTGCCGTACCACATGGCGAACACACCGTCGGCGGTGGCGCCGCGGAACAAATTGAGCTGCTGGCTGCCCCACACCGCGGTGGCGCCGAGCTCCTCGTTGACCCCGGGCTGGAAGTGGACGCGGTTGGCCTCCAGGAAGCGCCGCGCCTCCCACAGCGTTTTGTCCAATCCACCCAAGGGCGAGCCGCGATAGCCCGAGATGAAGCCGCCGGTGTTCAGGCCCGCGGCCTGGTCGCGCTGGCGCTGAAGCATCGGCAGCCGCACCAGCGCCTGCACGCCGGTCAGATAGACCCGCCCGCGTTCGAGCGTGTATTTGTCGTCGAGGGTGACCGCCGCCAGCGCCATGTCTCGCGCTCCTAGGACAGCCGTGTTGGCCGAAATCTAGGACCCGAAATGAGCGGCCGCAATCTTCATACCGACGCGATTTTGCGAAAGCCCGGAGCTTGCGCCGATCCGCCGTGGCGCGTAACGCCGTTACGTGCCGGGCGTTAGCGGCGCAATATTTTCCTCCCGCGCTGCAGCATAAAAAGCCCTGCTGAGCGTCAGAGTCGGGTCACGCGCGGATGGGTCGACGACGCGAGCGCATGGAACCGGTGATCGGCCGTCAGCAACGACGCGTCGAGCCGGACCGCCGCGGCCAGGTAGAGACACCTCGCCGCTTTCCAGAACTTCACGGGCTGCATCGGTTTGAGGCTCCAGCAGGAGCCATTTCACCGCAACGCTCGCGTCAATGACGATCAACTGCTGGAATCGCGCTCCTGGCGGATGCCCGGCGTCGAATCGCCGAGAATGCCGTACTTCCGCCGGATCTTCTCGCGCAGGCGGGCCATCTTGCGGGCGAAGTCGAGTCGAGGCTTGAGCGCCGCGGAAGTTACGGTTCGGCGCATTTCCTCTTCGAGGCTATGACCCGCTGCTCGTGCGCGGGTCCGATAGACCTCGACGACCCACTGGTCGAGCTTCCGAAGTTTGACGTCGGCCATCGCTAGGCTCCTCGCATGCCCCAATTATGGGGTCATGGGGTCAAATCGTCAACGCGCCGTCAGGTCGCCACGCTCCGCTGGCGCGGCTGGT
>JACQAI010000520.1 GCA_016195115.1 Pseudomonadota bacterium | reverse complement strand
GGTTGGTGATGACGGTGGCGCCCCAGAAGCTCATCTGGCCCCACGGCAGCACGTAGCCCATGAACGCCGTCGCCATCATGAGCAGCAGGATGACGATGCCGAGGATCCACAGCAGCTCGCGCGGGTTCTTGTACGAACCGAAATAGAGGCCTCGGAACAGGTGGATATACACGACGATGAAGAACATCGACGCGCCGTTCATGTGCAGGTAGCGCAGCATCCATCCGCCGTTGACGTCGCGCATGATGTGCTCGACGGAGTTGAACGCATGGTCGACGTGCGGCACGTAATGCATCGACAGCAGGATGCCGGTAACGATCATGATCACGAGCATGATCCCGGCGAGCGAGCCGAAGTTCCACCAGTAGTTCAGGTTCTTCGGCGTCGGATACTCGTTGAGCTCGTGGTCCATGAACGTGAAGATCGGCAGCCGGTGATCGATCCAGCGGACGAGCGCGTTTTGCTTGGTTGCCATGTCGCGCCCCCTAGCCGATCCGGACCGAAGTGTCGGTCAGGAACTCATACTGCGGCACCTCGAGATTGCGCGGCGCCGGGCCTTTGCGGATGCGACCGGAGGTGTCGTACTGCGAGCCGTGGCAAGGGCAGAACCAGCCGCCGTACTCGCCGCGATTGTCGGTCGCCTTCTGACCGAGCGGGATGCAGCCGAGATGCGTGCACACGCCGACCAAGATCAGCCACTCGGGCTTCTTGACCCGCTTCTCGTCGGGCTGCGGATCTGGCAGCTCGTTGAGCGCAACCTTGCGCGCGGCGTCGATCTCGGCAGGCGTGCGGTGGCGCACGAACACGGGGTGGCCGCGCCACACCACCGTGATCGCCTGGCCGGCAACCACCGGCGTCAAGTCGACCTCGGTGGTCGACAGCGCCAACACGTCGGCCGACGGGTTCATCGAGTTGATGAAGGGGACCGCGACCGCGACCGTGCCGACCGCGCCCAGCGCGCCGGCAGCGAGAAACAGGAAGTCGCGACGCGTCTCGCCCTCGCCGGGCGCGTGAGGCATCGTGGTATCGCTTGCAGCCATTCAACCGACCTCGTGGCTCGGCTCGTTACAGCAGCCGAGTGTATGTGCCCCGCCATCCGAGCCCAGCACAAAACCGGTTCGCGCGACAGGGGGCCGCAGGTCCGGGTCGGCGGGCTCAACCGGCCGTCGTATATAGGAAATAGTATCGCTTGAGAAGCTTGGCGGTGGGCCAATTACGCCGCTGCGCTAGGACGGTCGGCGGGGGCGTCCACCGGGTGGCGGGGCGACCCGCTCGGTCTCGACCGGGGCGCGTGGCGCGGCGGCTGGCACCGGCTCCTCCTCGGGGGCCGCGGCCGGCGCGGCGGGTGCCCCCGGCTTGGCCGGCTCGGTGACGCGCGCGACCGCCGGCTTGCGCGTGAAACCGAACAGTCCGAGCGTGCTGTCGTGGGTGCAACCACCCAGGCACAGCCCAAGCATCAAGATCGCGGCCAGGCCCCTTGCGCCGTGGTGCATGCGCGGCTCGGTTGCGGTTGGGCGGCCGGCCGGCCCGACGCGGCCGGTCGACGTCACACCGGCTATCATGATCGCTCTTGTTAACAAGTAAATAACCTTAATGAGACTGGTCCTTTACCAACCCGACATACCGCAGAACACCGGCACCCTGCTGCGCCTCGCCGCCTGCCTTGCGGTGCCGGTCGACCTGATCGAACCGTGCGGCTTCGTGCTCAGCGACCGGCGCCTCCGGCGCGCCGGCATGGACTATCTCGAGGGTGTCGATCTGACCCGCCATGACTCATGGCACCGCTACCTCGTTACCGCTCCGGCCGGCCGCCTGGTGCTGCTGACCACCCGGGCGTGCACGCGCTATACCGGCTTCGCCTTCGCCCCGAGCGATCGCCTGATGGTCGGGCGCGAGAGCGGCGGCGTGCCCGAGGCGGTGCACGATGCCGCCGACGTGCGGCTCGTGATCCCGATGGCGCCCGGCGCGCGAACGCTCAACGTCGCGTGCGCAGCCGCGATGGTACTCGGCGAGGCGCTGCGTCAGCTAAACTCCACCCCGCCATGACCGACCCGACGCTCGAGCACCACAAGACCGAGGCCGCCGCATGGTTCGGCACCCTGCGCGACCGCATCTGCGCGTCGTTCGAGGCGATCGAGGACGCGCTCGCCGCCGGACCCCACGCGGCGCGGCCGCCCGGGCGCTTTGCCCGCTGCGCTTGGGAGCGACCCGATGCGAGTGGCGCGCCGGGCGGCGGCGGCGTCATGGCGACCATGACGGGCCGCGTGTTCGAGAAGGTCGGCGTCAACGTGTCGACCGTGTTCGGCGAGTTCTCGCCCGAGTTCCGCAAGGAGATCCCCGGCGCCACCGACGATCCGCGCTTCTGGGCGAGCGGCATCTCGCTGGTTGCGCACCTGTGCTCGCCCAAGGTGCCGGCGGTGCACATGAACACGCGCTTCATCGTCACCGCCAAGAGCTGGTTCGGCGGCGGCAGCGACCTCACGCCGATGGTTCCCGACGATCGCGATACCGCCGACTTCCACGCCGCCCTGCAGCGCGCTTGCGACATCCACGATCCCGGCTACTACGCCCGCTTCAAGCGGTGGTGCGACGAGTATTTCTTCTTGAAGCATCGCGGCGAGGCGCGCGGCGTCGGCGGCATCTTCTACGACTGGCTCGACAGCGGCGACTGGGCGCGCGACTTCGCGTTCACGCGCGACGTCGGTCTGGCCTTCCTCGAAATCTATCCCGCGCTCGTGCGCCGCCACATCGACGAGCCGTGGACCGAGGCCGAGCGCCGCCACCAGCTGGTGCGCCGCGGCCGCTACGTCGAGTTCAACCTGCTCTACGACCGCGGCACCGCCTTCGGGCTCAAGACCGGCGGCAACGTCGAGGCCATCCTGATGTCGCTGCCGCCGCTCGCGGCGTGGGAGTGACGGACTAGCGTGCGCGGTGGCCGGGCGCGCTGGCACGTGCCAGCCGTTTCAACTGCGCCAGGCACGCGGCGCGATCGGCGGTGCAGCCGGCGTCTTCCCACCAGGCGGTGACTTGCTCGAGCAGCAGGCCGACGGCGCGGCCCGGTGCGACGCCGAGCGCCAGCACGTCGTCGCCCGAGACCGGCAGCGGCGTCTCGATCCAGGCGTCGAGCGCGCGCGCGATCGCCGCGGCGGCGGTGGGCGCGAGGCCGCGCGCTTCGGCGAGGCGCACGGCGTCGCGCGCGGCGGCGCGGCCGAACCGGCGCACCAGCCGGCACGCCGGCTGGTCGATCATCGCGAGTGCGCCGAGGATCGCGGCCAGCGTCTTGCCTTCTGCCTTGCTCAGGCGCAGCCGCGCCGCGGTCGGCTCGACCGCGGCGCGCGCCGCGAGCAGTGCGGCCAGCCGACGCAGCGCATCGGGCGGCGCCCCGCGCTCGACCTGGATCAAGCGCGCGAGGCCTTCGACGTCGGCCGGGGTCGGCAGCACGTGGGGCAGGATGCCGTGCGCCGCCATCAGCTGGACCAGCGCCGCCGGATCGGGGGCGCGCAGCAGGCGCTTGAGCTCGGCCCAGATGCGTTCGGGCGACAAGGCATCGAGGCGCGGCGCCGCCGCGGCCGCGGCGGCGAGCGAGCGCGCGTCGGGCGCGCCGCGGCCATAGAGCGCGTGGAAACGAAAGAAGCGCAGCAGGCGCAGATAGTCCTCGGCGATGCGCTGCGCCGGGTCGCCGATGAAGCGCACGCGGCCGGCATGGAGATCGGCGACGCCGTCGCCGGTCGGATCGTAGAGCGTGCCGTCGGCATCGGCGAACAGCGCGTTGATCGTGAAGTCGCGACGCCGCGCGTCTTCGGTCCAGTCGTCGGTGTAGGCGACGCGGGCGCGCCGGCCGAACGTTTCGACGTCGCGGCGCAAGGTCGTGATCTCGACGTGGCGCGTGGCCATGACCGCGGTCACGGTGCCGTGATCGATGCCGGTCGGCACGACCTTGATGCCGGCGGCCGTGAGCGCGCGCGCCGCGGCCTCGGGCGGCAGCGGCGTCGCGATGTCGATGTCGGTCACGGCGCGGCCGAGCACGGCGTCGCGCACCGCGCCGCCGACGAAGCGCGCCGGCGGCCCGGCGCGCGCCAGCGCGTCGAGCACCCGCCGTGTCGCCGGTTCGGTCATCCACGCAGGCGGCGTGATCGCGCCGGTGGGGGTCATCGAGCGGTCAGCGGCTGATGTGGCCGGGCACGATTTTGCCGTCGAGCAGGTGCGGCGCCTCGTAGTGCCCGCCCGGCGCTTCGCCGCCCATCATCACGTACGAGCTGACCGACCCGACGATCAGCAGCACCGCGATCACGACCAGCCACGGCCACGGCACGTCGCCCAGCCTGGGCGGTTCGTGGCCGGCCGCCTGCGCCACCCGAGTCGCGTGCACGAACCAGAGCAGATACAGCGCGATCGGCGCCACCAGCGGCATGCCGAACAGCAGCAGCTGCCTCACGACCGGCTCATGGGCGCAGCACCTGCGCCAGGTTGACGAGCATGCCGGCGGTGGCGCCCCAGATGTAACGACCCTGGTAGGGCAGCACGTAGAACGTCCGCTTGGCGCCGCGCACCTCGCGCGAGTGGAGCTCGTGATTGATCGGGTCGAGCACGAAGCTGAGCGGCACCTCGAAGACCTCGGCGACCTCGTGCGGATCGGGCACCAGGTTGGTGATCGGCGGCCGCACCAGCCCGACCACCGGAATGACTTCGAAGCCGGTACGCGTGCGGTAGACGTCGAGCCGGCCGATCAGCTCGACCTGCTCGGGCGGCAGGCCGACCTCCTCGCGCGCCTCGCGCAGCGCGGCGTACTCGGGATCGGGATCCTCGGGCTCGATGCGGCCGCCCGGAAAGCTGACCTGGCCGGCGTGGTCGGCGAGATGGTCGGTGCGCTTGGTCAACAGCACAGTGAGGGCGTCGGCGTGCTCCACGATCGGCACCAGCACCGCCGCCGGCTTGAGCGGCGGCGGCGTCGGCTCGGCACGGTCGAGCATATGATCGCCGCGCAAGGTCGCGGCCGCCAGGCGCGGCAGCGTGAGCCTGCGGATGATCTCGTCGCGACTGAGCGGCATGCCGCTCAGCCCAGCCGGAAGAACATGCCTGCGCTCCATACGCCGTAGATGTCCTCGCCGTCGACCACGCGGGTCTGGCCGCGCTCGACCAGATCATAATAGACCGCGCGGACGATCAGGGCCTCGAGGCCGTAGCGTACCTCGATGTAGGGGCTGGGCTCACCGGTGGTGCGGTCGAGCGCGACGCGGAGCGGATGGGCCTCGTCCGCCGTTACCGTGTCGTCGACGTTGGTCCGGAACGTGACGCGCTGCGCCGCGCCCGTGCCCTCGATCGTCATCTCGACGGCGGTGAACGGCGCGTCGTCGACCACGATCCGTCCGCGCTCGCCGGGCGTCACCAGCCAGTAGCCGTCGCGCTCGCGCCGGAGCACGGTGGAAAACAAGCGGACCAGCGGTTTGCGGGTGATCGGAGAACCATGGTACAACCACGTGCCATCCCGAAGGATGCGAATGCCGAAATCGCCGCAATGTTCGTCGCCGCCCGATTCGGGCCCCGATCTTGCAGTTGTGCGCGGCAGCCGGGACCGAAGCACCTCGGATAGCGGGAAAGATTCGTGCGGCTGCTGGGGCATCGCCGCAATGTTTTATCAGCGACAAGGGGCAAAGCGCCAGTGACCGCCGTGAACCCGATGAACGAGACAGAGCTCACCACCAGGCTGGTCGGCGAGATCGAAACGCTCGGCGCGACCTTGGCGCGCGTGCGCGAGTCGGTCGGCCGTGTGATCTTCGGCCAGCAGCAGGTGATCGACCAAGCGCTGATCACGCTGCTCGCCGGCGGCCACACCTTGTTGATCGGCGTGCCCGGTCTCGCCAAGACGCGGCTGGTCGAAACCCTCGGGGTCGTGCTCGGGCTCGAGGAGCGGCGCGTGCAGTTCACGCCCGACCTGATGCCGGCCGACATCCTCGGCTCCGAGGTGCTCGAGGAGTCGGAGACCGGGCGCCGTCACTTCCGCTTCATCAAGGGCCCGGTGTTCAGCCAGCTCCTGATGGCCGACGAGATCAACCGCGCCAGCCCGCGCACCCAGTCGGCGCTGTTGCAGGCGATGCAGGAGCGCCGCGTCTCGGTCGCCGGCAGCTACCATCCGCTGCCCAGCCCGTTCCACGTGCTGGCGACCCAGAACCCGCTCGAGCAGGAGGGCACCTATCCGCTGCCCGAGGCGCAGCTCGATCGCTTTCTGCTGCAGATCGACGTCGGCTACCCCGACATCGACGCCGAGCGCCGCATGCTGATCGCGACCACCGGCGCGGCCGAGGACAAGGCGACCGCGATGATGACGCCGGCCGAGCTGCAGGCGGCACAGCGCCTGGTGCGGCGCATCCCGGTCGGCGAGAGCGTCGTCGAGGGCATCCTCAAGATGGTGCGCGCCGGCCGTCCCGAGACCAGCGACATCCCCGAGGTGCAGCGCCACGTCGCGTGGGGTCCCGGCCCGCGCGCCAGCCAGGCCCTGATGCTGGCGGCACGCGCCCGCGCGCTGCTCGACGGCAGGCTGTCGCCGTCGGCCGACGACGTGCTGGCGCTGGCGGCGCCGGTGCTGCGCCACCGCATGGCGCTGAATTTCGCGGCGCGAGCCGAGGGCGTGACGATCGCGAGCATCATCGAGCGGCTGTGCGAGCCGCTCGCCTGAGCGCACGCCGCGCCGCTGCAATGCGCGCCGCATGGCGCTGATCGCAACCTCCGCTCCCGGCTCGGCCGCGCAGTCGCGCCAGCGCGCCGAGCAGCTCGCCTCGGTGCTGCCGCCGCTGCTGGTCGACGCCGAGCGCGTCGCCGCGACCATCGTGCAAGGCGTCCACGGCCGGCGGCGGGTCGGTCAGGGCGAAGCGTTCTGGCAATTTCGCCGTTATCAGCCAGGCGATCCGACCAGCCGCATCGACTGGCGCCAGTCGGCGCGCAGCCAAGCCGTGTTCGTGCGCGAGAACGAATGGGAGGCGGCGCAGAGCGTCTGGCTGTGGCGCGACGGCTCGGCGTCGATGAACTACCGCTCGGGACGCGAGCTGCCCGACAAGCGCCACCGCGCCGACCTGTTGCTGCTCGCCACCGCGTCGCTGCTGCTGCGCGGCGGCGAGCGCATCGCGCTGCTCGGCACCGCGGCGGCGCCGGCGAGCTCGCGCGCGACCCTGTCGCGCATCGCCGCCGAGCTCGATGGCGGCGCCCAGTTCCAGGCCGGCAGCGGCGTGCCGCCGTCGGTACCGCTGCCGCGCTACGCCCGGCTGGTCCTGATCGGCGACTTCTTCGCGCCGCCCGAGGCGCTGCACGCGGCGGTCAGCCGCTACGCCGCCCAGGGCGTCGAGGGCCACATCCTGCTGCTGCTCGATCCCGCCGAGCTGACCCTGCCGTTCGCCGGACGCATTCGCTTCGAGGGCCTCGAGGACGAAGGCTCGCTGATCGTGCGCCGCACCGAGACCCTGCGCGCGGCCTATATCGACCGCGTCGAGGCGCATCGCGCCGGCCTCGCCGACATTGCACGCTCGGTCGGCTGGAGCTTCGGCCAGCACCGCACCGACCTGTCGCCCCAGGCGGCGCTGCTCGCGCTCTATACGGCGCTGTCCGGCCCGGATCGGCGTTAGCATGGCGATGGCACAAGCCACTCCCCTGCCTATCCCCTTGCCGATCGAGCCGCTTGAGCGCGGCCGGGCGCGGCGCCACATGAGTCCCAGCCAGGGGGATGGGGTCGATAAAATGCCGGCAAATTGGCCTGGGCGAGCGGGGCAGCGGTGGTAGAGGAATAGTGGTTTGCTGACCCTCGGATCGCTCGCCTTCAGCGCGCCCTGGATGCTGGTCGGGCTCGCCGCGCTGCCGCTGATCTGGCTGTTGCTGCGGGTGACGCCGCCGGCGCCGCGGCTGCAGCGCTTCCCGGCGATCCAACTGCTGTTCGGCCTGCACCAACGCGAGGAGACGCCGGCGCGCACGCCGTGGTGGCTGATTCTGCTCCGCATGGTGCTCGCCGCCCTGGTCATCCTCGGGCTTGCCCATCCGCTGCTCAACCCCGGCGGCCGACTGCCCGGCGGCGGCCCGCTGGTCCTGGCCATCGACGACGGTTGGGCGGCGGCACGGCTCTGGCAGGGCCGCCAGCGCGACGCCATCGAGCTGCTCGACATGGCCGAGCGCGACGGCCGCGCGGTCGTGCTGCTGACCACCGCGCGGCAGCCCGGGGGCGAGCTGCCCGCGACCATCGGGCCGCAGCGCGCCGCCGAGATCCGTGCGCGGGTCCAGGCGCTTGCCCCCAAGCCCTGGCTGGTCGACCGCGACGCCGCCAAGCAGGCGATCGAGCGGCTGACGCTCACCGGGCCCGCCCAGGCGGTCTACTACGCCGACGGGCTCGACGATCCGGCACTGATGGGATTTGCCGAGGCGCTGCAGCGGGTCGGCTCGCTGCGCGTCGTCACCGGCGCGCCGAAGGACCTGCCGCTCCTGCTGCTGCCCCCGGAAAACCGCGCCGGCGACGTCGACGTGGTCGCCAAGCGGATCGCCTCGGACCAGCCCGGGCTCGCGGTCGTGCGCGCGCTCGCCGCGGACGGCCGCCTGCTCGCCCGCGAGCACGCCGCCTTCGAGCCCGGCGCGACCCGCGCGACCGTCCGCCTCAAGCTGCCGATCGAGCTGCGCAACAGCCTGGCGCGGCTCGAGATCGAGGGCCAGGACCAGACCGGCGCCGTGGTGCTGCTCGACGAGCGCTGGCAGCGCCGGCCGGTCGGAGTGGTGTCATCGAGTCCCCTGGAAGGCGGCCAGTCGCTGCTCGAGGACACCTACTACATGGAGCGCGCGCTCGGGCCGTTCGCCGAGATCCGGCGCGGCTCGGTCGGCGACCTGCTGCGCGGCCAGCTCGCCGTGGTGCTGCTGGCCGACGACGCGCCGCTCAGCGATGGCGACCGCGCTCAGCTCAAGGCGTTCGTCGACAACGGCGGCGCGTTGGTGCGCTTCGCCGGCGCGCGCTTGGCCGACGGCAAGCCCGACGACCTCGTGCCGGTGCGCCTCAGGCCCGGCGGCCGCGAGCTCGGCACCGCGCTGCAATGGACCCAGCCGGCGCATCTGGCGCCGTTCCGGCCGAGCTCGCCGTTCGCCGGCTTGAGCGTGCCCGATGAGGTCACGATCGCGCGCCAAGTGCTGGCCGAGCCGGCGCTCGACCTGCCCGAGAAGACCTGGGCCCAGCTCGCCGATGGCACGCCCCTCGT
>JACQAI010000519.1 GCA_016195115.1 Pseudomonadota bacterium | reverse complement strand
GCTCGATTTCGGCACGCACCGCGGCGACGCGCTCGGCCGGCACGCGATCGATCTTGGTCACCGCCACCGCGCCGTGCGCGATCCCGAGCAGGTCGAGGATCTCGAGGTGCTCTCGCGTCTGCGGCATGACGCCGTCGTCGGCCGCAACCACCAACAGCGCGAAATCGATCCCGGTGACGCCGCTCAGCATGTTGCGCACGAAGCGCTCGTGACCCGGCACGTCGACGAAGCCGACCGTGCTGCCATCGCCCAAGATCCAGGCCGCAAAGCCGAGATCGATGGTCAGGCCGCGCCGGCGCTCCTCGGGCAGATGCGTGGTTTCGATGCCGGTGATCGCCCTGATGAGCGCCGTCTTGCCGTGATCGATATGGCCGGCGGTGGCGATGATCATGGATCGGCAGCGAGCTTGGCGAGCTGCTCGACGAAGCCGACCTCGTCCTCCAGGCAGCGCAGGTCGAACAGCAGCGCGCCGTCGTGCAGCCGCCCGATCACCGGGATCGGCAGCGCGCGGAACGCCGCCGCCAGCGCGCCGAGCGCCTTGCCGGCGCCGCGGCTACGCGCGGGCTTGAGCGCCACCGCGGTACTCGGCAGGCGATCGACCGGCAGCGAGCCGCTGCCGATCTGGCTGGCGCAGTCGACCACCGCGACCGTCGCCGTGCCGTCGAGCCGCGCCGCCAGCACCGGCTGGAGACGCGCGGCCTGGGCGCGGATGTCCGCCGCCGTGCGGCACATCTGGCGCAGCCCGGGCAGCCGCTCGACCAGGCGGTCGGGGTCGGCGTAGAGCCGCAGCACCGCGGCGAGCGCCGCCAAAGTGAGCTTGTCGCAGCGCAGCGCGCGCTTCAGGGGATTGCGCTTGAGCTTGGCGATCAGCTCGGCGCGCCCGACGATCAAGCCGGCCTGCGGCCCGCCCAGCAGCTTGTCGCCGCTGAAGGTCACCAGATCGGCGCCGGCCTCGAGCATCTCGCGGGGAGTCGGCTCCGGCGGCAAACCGTAGCGCTTGAGATCGACCAGCATGCCGCTGCCCAGGTCGGTGACCAGCTTGAGGCCGCGCGCGTGCGCGAGCGTCGCCAGCTCGGCCTCGGGCACCGCGGCGGTGAAGCCCTCGATCGCGTAGTTGCTGGTGTGCACCTTCATGATCAGCGCGGTTCTCGGACCGATCGCGTCGGCGTAGTCGCGCAGGTGGGTGCGGTTGGTGGTGCCGACCTCGCGGAGCTTGCAACCGGCGCGCGCCATGATGTCAGGCATGCGGAAGGCGCCGCCGATCTCTATCAGCTCGCCGCGCGACACCAGGACCTCGCGCCGCTCGGCCAGCGCGTTCAGGGTGAGGAGCACCGCGGCGGCGTTGTTGTTGACCGCGAGCGCCGCCTCGGCGCCGGTCAGCCGGATCAGCCAGTCGGTGACGTGGTCGTCGCGCTCGCCGCGCTCGCCGCGCGCGAGGTCGAACTCGAGGTTGCTCGGCTGTGCCGCGACGCGGCTGATCGCCTCGATCGCCTCGCGCGGCAAGACCGCGCGGCCGAGATTGGTGTGCAGCACCGTGCCGGTCAGGTTGAACACCGGCCTGAGCGGCAGTTCCGCGAGCGCCGCCAGCGCGTCCAAGGTACGTTGCTCGATCTCGGCCTCGAGGGTCGCGCGCGGCGGCGGCGCGGTGCCGGCAAGCGTCGCGCGGCGTGCCCGGTCGAGCTCGGCGCGCGCGGTCTCGACGACCAGCGCATGGCCGTGGCGCGCGATCGCGTCGCGCAGCGCCGGGCGGCGCAACAGGGCATCGACCGAAGGCATCGAGGATGCCGGCGAACTGGTCAGCGGCTGCACCGAACTCATCCGAACCGGGGGCGGTGCGCCATGTTAGCACCAGGCGCCGACCAGCCGACAAGCATCCGCGGCCGCGCTCGCGGTCGCCGTACGGGCGCACTGACGCAAAGAATTCGCTTGAAATCCGGCGGCGAAGCCTCATCTTGCCGACTCGCGCAACCACCTCGCGGGTGTCCCTTGTTCGAGCCCAGCCTACGACGACGACCTGTCGTCCGATTCGGCGTCGCACGCCGGGCCCGCCGCACGCGTCGCTGCGCGTAGCGATCGGCTCCCGGACGGCGGCGCATCTGCCGCCGTTGCGTTCGAGGAGCCTTCCGCCATGACCACCCCCGATTTCTGGATCGACCGTGCCGAGCCCGATGACGAAGCCGCCATCGAGGCGCTGCTCGACACGTGCTTCGGCGCCGACCGTCTGACCAAGACGTCGTACCGCTACCGCGACGCCGTGGCGCCGGTACCCGAGCTTCTGCTGGTTGCGCGCCGCGCCGCCGGCGTGATCGGCACGGTGCGCTGCTGGCCGATCGCGATCGGCAGCAACTTCGCGCCGGCGCTGCTGCTCGGGCCTTTGGCGGTCGACCCTGCCGACCGCGGCCGCGGCATTGCGACCGCCCTGATGCGGCGCGCCCTCGACCTCGCGACCGGCGCCGGGCACAATCTCGTGCTGCTGGTCGGCGACGCCGCCTTCTATCGCGCCTTCGATTTCGTGCCCGCGGCGCCGTTCGGCATCTCGATGCCGGACGAGATGCCGGGTCGCCTGCTGGTCAAGGAGCTGCTACCCCGCGCGCTCGACGGCGTCAGCGGCACGATCACGCGCTGGGGGTGGTCCCGCGGCGCAGCGGAACGAGCCGCCTAGACGGGCGTGACGGCGCCCGCCGCCGGCGGCAAGGGACTTGCAGGACGCCGCGCAGACGCGGCGGCGCGGAGGCACACGGGAATGGTGGCGAAGAGTCGCGGCGTTCAGCTGGTGTTTCTCGACCACGTGCAGGAGCGCCAGATCCCGGTGCTCGTGTTCCTGCTCAATGGCGTGCGGCTCGAGGGCGTGGTCGTCGGGCACGACGACTTCACGATCCAGCTCGCCTTCCGCGGCCAGGTGCAGCACGTCTACAAGCAGTCGATCTCGACCATCGCGCCGACCCAGCCCGTGGAGCTGTGGGAGGGTGCGGCGGCCGCGCGCGCCGCCAAGCCGCCGCGCCGCGTGCCGGCGGCACGCGTGACCCGGCGCCCGCCGCGTTAGCTGCGAGCCTTCAAGCCCGCGGGATGTTGTCGGCCGGCATCGTCTCGATGCCGTAGCCGGCGTCGAGCGGAATGTGCAGCACCATGCCGTTGGGGCCGGCTTCCATGCGCGGCGTCACGGTGACGATGCGCGACGCGCGCGCTGCCGCCAACGACGCGTCGACCGTGGCGCTGGTCGCGAGCTTGACCAGGTTCATGCGGGTGGCGAAGACCAGCCGGACGCGGCCGTCGTC
>JACQAI010000518.1 GCA_016195115.1 Pseudomonadota bacterium | reverse complement strand
TGCGCGAGCAAGGCGGCGGCGTGGTCGATGACCCAGGCGCTGCGCGGCGAGCTGGCGCCGCGCGGCATCCGGGTGATCGGCATCTTCCCCGGCGCGGTCGACACCCGCATGAGCGAGAACTTTCCGCCGCCCAAGCTGGCCCCCGCCGAAGTCGCGAAAGCCGTCGTCGATGCCATCCTGAACGGCCACGAGGACGTCTATCCCGGCGCCATGGCCGAGGGCCTGATCGCCGGCCTGCGCGCCGACGCCAAGGCGGTCGAGCGCGAGCTCGCCGCCTACGTGCCGGCCGACTGAGGGTCGCATTCACCACCCGCCACTCGGATGAAGCGATTCCTGCGAGCCGTCGCCCTGCTGGTCGCGATCGCCAGCGCACTGCTCGGCTGGGGCTTCCTGATCGAGCCCGGGCTGCTGACGGTCGACCGCCACGCGCTGGCCCTGTCGCGCTGGCCCGCCGACTACCCCGCCCTGCGCGTGGCGCTGATCGGCGACCTGCACGCCGGCGCGCCGTTCATCTCGCTCGACCGCGTGAGCGAGATCGTCGCGCGCACCAACGCGGCGCACCCCGACCTGATCGTCCTGCTGGGCGACTACGTCATCCAGAACGTGCCCGGCGGCCACCGGATTCCCATAGAACCGATCGCGGAACACCTGCGCGCGCTCAGCGCGCCGCTCGGTACGATCGCGGTGCTCGGCAACCACGACTGGTGGGAGAACGGCCCGCGCATTCGCCGCGCCTTCGAGGCGGTCGGCATCACGGTCCTGGACAACCAGGCGGTACGCCGCGCGCTCGACGGCCGCCCGCTGTGGATCGCCGGCCTGGCCGATGCGATCACGCGGCGGCCGAGTTACGCCCAGGCGCTGACGGCGGTCGACGACGGTCCCGTGATCGTGCTCAGCCACAGCCCGGAGCCGTTCGCCACCTTGCCGCCGGAGCCCGTCATCATGCTGGCGGCGCACACTCACGGCGGCCAGGTGCGCCTGCCGCTGATCGGCTCGCTGGTCACGGCGCGGCGGGTGCCGCATCGCTGGATGTTCGGCCACGTCGTCGAGGACGGTCGCGACCTGTTCGTCACCACCGGCATCGGCACCAGCATCATGCCGGTGCGTTTCTTGACGCCGCCGGTAATCGACGTGCTGGAGATTCGCGCGGGCGAGCGCCGCTAGTACCCGAACGCGCAGCCGTCCTTGCGCGAGTCCGAGCCACCCATCAGGAAGCCGCGCGCGTGGTCGATCCAGATCGCCTGGCAGCCGCCGAGCGGCCGGACCGCCCGCACGACCTTGTGGCCGCGCTTCGCCAGGCCTTCGGCGACGGCGTCGGGCACGCCCTCCTCGAGCTCGAGCACGCCCTCGTGGGCGAAATGGCGCGGCGCCTCGTTGGCCTGCTGCGGATCGAGGTCGCGGTCGAGCATGCCACTGACGAAGCTGGCATGGCCGGTCGCCTGATAGTGCCCGCCCATGACGCCGAACGGCATCTGGGGCTTGCCGTCCTTGACCAGCATCGCCGGGATGATGGTGTGCATCGGCCGCTTGCGCGATCCGATCGCGTTGGCGTGGCCCGGCTTGACCCGGAAGCTGATGCCGCGGTTGTGCAGCAGCACGCCGCTTGCTGGTCCCGCAATGCCGGAGCCGAACGACTGGAACAGCGAGTTGATGAACGACACCGCGTTGCGGTCGCGGTCGACCACCGTCAGGTAGACGGTGTCCTTGTGGTTCTCCCAAGCGTAGGCGCTCTGCGGCTGGGCGCGGTCGCGCGCGATGCGGGCGACCGCGGCGCGGATGCGCGCGTCGTCCAGGATGGTCTCGGGCGTCTCGCGCATGGTCGCGGGGTCGCCCAGCTGGGTGTCGCGCACCCAGTAGGCCGCCTTGGTCGCCTCGGCCATCAGGTGGATGCGCTCGACGGCGTCGCAGCGTGCTTCCGACAGATCGAACTGCTGCAGGATCTTGAGAATGATCAGCGCCGTGATGCCCTGGCCGTTGGGCGGGATCTCGAACAGGTCGTAGCCGCGGTACGGCGCCGAGATCGGCGTCACGTAATCGCAGCGCTGGGCCGCGAAGTCATCGGCCGTGTGCAGTCCGCCGAGCCCGTTCAGATGGCCGACCAGATCGTCCATCACGGCGCCGGCGTAGAAGCCGTTGCGGCCGTGTTGCGCGATCGTGCGCATCGTCGCGGCCAGCTTGGGATTGCGGTGGCGATCACCGGTCGCCGGCGGACGGCCGCCGGGCAGGAAGATCGCCTTGGCCGCCGCCTCGTGGCTGACCCGCGCGACCGAGCCCTCCCAGTCGGCGGCAACGCGCGGCGTCACCAGGAAACCGGCGTCGGCGGCTTCGATCGCGGGCTGCAGCAGCTGGCCGAGCTCGCGCGTGCCGTGATCGGCGATCAACCGGCACCACGCGTCGATCGCGCCCGGCACCGTGACGGCGTGCGCGGTCTCGGGTTCGATCGACGCCATCTGGCGCTCGAGATACCAGTCGAGGGTCGCGGCCTGGGGCGCGCGGCCTGAACCGTTGAGGCCCTCGGGTTTGCCGCCCTTGCGCGAGAACAGCACGAAGCAGTCGCCGCCGATGCTGGTCATCGCCGGCTCGACCACGGCGAGCACCGCGGCCGCCGCGACCGCGGCGTCGAAGGCGTTGCCGCCGCTGCGCAGCACGTCGAGCGCGACCCGGGTCGCGCGCGGATGCGAGGTCGCCGCCATGCCGTTCTCGGCCAGTACGGCCGAGCGGCCGGAGGTGTGGAAATTGCGGTATTTCAAGACGGCGCCCCCTGTTTTCAACCGCTTGAATACAGCCTCGTGCGCGCACGAGGTAGCAAAATTCCCGGCACGCCGAGCAGCAATGCGCCGGCTGCAAGCACCAGGATCGCCAGCGGCACGCCGACATACCAACGCGCGCGCAGCCGCGCCCGGGCGCGCAAGGTCGCCTGGACGAAGCGCTCGCCGCGCTGCATCTCGTTGAAGCTCTGCATGTAGGAGGCGAGCCGGCGCACCTCGTCGGCGCCGAGCGCCGGGCCCTGGTAACGGCTCGCCTGCTCCAACCGGTTGAGCCGCTCGACCTCGGCGCGATAGCGCTGCTCGTCGCGTACCGCATCGACGAACGCGGTGCGCTCGCCGTCCGACAGGAACGGCATCGGCCCGATGCCCGTGACGGCCTCGAGCGCATCGAGCAGCGGCTGATCGGCTTCGGGCGCGGCCATCAACCACAGGCTCGAGGCGAGCAGCAGCGCGGCGGCACAGCCCGCGACCGCGCGCGCGGCGCGGCGACGATGCGCGCGCCGCTCGGCCGCGTCGCCCCACGCCAGGTATTTGACCAGCCCGGCGAACACGAGCGCGAGCGCGAACGCGACGACCAACGCCGCGCCGGTCGGCAGGTCGAGCTCGAACGCACCCAACAGGCCGAGCGCGCTCGCCACCGCGCCGACCACCCATCCGATCGCCAGCTGGGGCGCGATGCGACCGGCGAACAGCGAGCCGATCACCGCCGGGATGATGAGGAAGCAGAACACCAGAAGGACGCCGGCGGCGGCGACCGAGCTCGTCACGGCGAGGCCGAACGACAGATAGAACAAGAAATCCCAAACCATCGCGCGGCCACCCGCGGGCGCGCCGGTTTCGGACAGCGCCACGATCGGCCGCCGCGCCAGCCACAGGAACCCGCCGAGCGCGCCGTACAGCACGGCGAATTTCTCGAGGTCGGCGGCCTCGACGGTCAAGATGCTGCCGACCAGCATCGCCTTGACGTGCTCGGCCCCCTGCGGCAGGCGGTCGACCACGATCACGGTCAGCGCGGTGGCGACAACGTAGAGGATGCCGATGAAAGCCTCCTGGCCGACGCGCCGCGCCAGGCTGCGGCTCATCGCCAGCAGCACCGCGCCGAGCGCGGTGAACCCGAAGGTGTAGGCGAACCCGGCGAGGCTGGTCGGCGGATGGCCGAGCGCGAACGCCACGGTGGCGCCGAGCGCCGACAGCTGCGCCAGCGCCAGGTCGGCGAAGATGATCTGGCGGCGCAGCACGTGGATGCCGAGATAAGCGTGGACGCCGATGAACACGACGCAGGCCGCGAACGGCAGCGCCAGCAGCACGACCATCTCGCCCGTCCCGATCATTCCGCGCTCGCGAGCGCGCGCGCCAGCGCCGCGACGTTGTGCTCGAGCAGCGCGATGTAATCGCCGGTGCCCGACACGCTGCCGACCGACGGCGCCAGCACGACCAGCGGCGCGCCGGTGCGGGTGGCGACCAGGCGCGCCGTCTCGACCGGCTCGAACGGCTCGTGCAGCACCGCGCGCGGCCGCACGTCACGCGCAGCCGCGACCAGGCGCGCCAGGTGCGCCGGGCTCGGCGCGATGCCGGGCTTGGGCTCGATGACGCCGACGATGTTGAGCCGGAAGCGCCGCGCGAAATAGGGCCAGGAGCTGTGATACGCGATCACCGCCGCGCCCTCGTAGGGTGCCAGGCGGGTCTGCCAGTCGCGCGTGCGCGCCGCCAGCGCGGTGAGGAAGCGCAGGCGGTTGGCGGCGACACGCGCGGCGAGCGCCGGCGCGACCCGACCGATGCCCGCGGCGATCATCGCCGTGATGGTGTCGGCGTTGGCCGGATCGAGCCAGTAGTGCGGGTTCGCGGCGCCGTGGGCGTGGCCCGACTGCTGTGCCTCGAGGCCGCGGCCGACGACCTCGAGCAGCGGAATGCCGACCGAGGCATCGACGTCGGCCGCACCGCCGCGGAAGAAGCGCGTATCGCCGGCCTGGCGGATCAGCCGGTCGACCCAAGCGTCGTAGCCGAGCCCGACGCGCACGATCAACGTCGCCGCACGCAGCCGCGCGAGATCGCTCAGTTTCGGCTCGAAGGCCTCGGCGTCGGCGCCGGCCGGCACCAGGCTGTCGACCATGACGTCGCCGCCGCCGACCGCCTCGACCAGGCTCTTGAGGTCGGTCGTGCTCGCGAGCACGCGCAACTCGGCGGCGGCCGGCCACGCCGCCACGAGCCACAGCGCGCCGGCGAGCGCCGCGGCGCGGCGCACCCCGGCGCGGATCTGGGCTACTTCTTGGCGACCCAGAGGCTCTTCGGCACCAGGCAATGGACGACCTTCTCCGCCGTGGTCGGCGCGCCGACCCGACAATCCATCGCCATGCTGGCGAGCGCGTAGGCGTCGAGCCGGGTCAGGCCGCGCTTCTCCTGGAGCAGGTTAATCATCGCCATCGAGGCGTAGTCCATCGCCAGGTTGAGGTCGGGGCTGGCACCGTAGGTCACGTGATCCTTTGCGGTCTCGGACAGCGGCAGGCCGGCCGGCGCTGGCGCGTTCGCGTTCTTCGGGTTCATGCAGAACGTGCCCTTGAGCACGTCGACGACCTCGGCGATCCGGCAATCCCAGGTCTTGACCATGATGCGCTCGGCCTCGGCCTGGCTGACCTTGCGGCTTTCGACCAGGAACCGCGTGGTCTCTGCCTTCAAGATGTCGAAGGCTTTGTTGAGATCCTGGTCGTAGCCGAGCGTCAGCCAATGAGTCGGCGTCTCGACGCGCGGCCATTCGAGCTTCATACCCTTGACCACGCTGATCGTCAGGTTGAGCTCCTTGTAGGCGGTCTCGAGCGCGGTCAGGTTGACCTCGCCGTTGCCCTGCGCGGCGTGCGAGTCGCCCGACCACAGCAGCGCGCCCTTGACGAACACGGGAACGTAGAGCGTCGTACCCTCGACCATCTCGTTGATGTCGAGATTGCCGGCGTAGCGGCCGGGCGGCACCGTGCTGTACTGGCCGGGCTCGGCGCGTGCGACCCCGATCGTCCCGGGGAACGGCCGGAGCGGGATCACGATGCCGGGCGCGAACTCGGTCGTCTTCTTGTCCATGTCGAGATAGAAGTATTTCACTTGGCCGTCGGGGAACTGGTTCGGGAACTGGCCGAACATGCCCGGCACGTTGAAGTTGGTGCCGTAGGCGCGCGGCACGATGCGGTTGATGTGGACCTTGAGGACGTCGCCCGGCTCCGCGCCCTCGACGTAGACCGGACCGGTCACGGTGTGCGGGCCGCGACCCGGATGATCGGTGCGCAGCTTCTTGATCTGCTCGATGGTGACGCCGGGGACGACCTGGTTGTGCGAGTGCATCATGGTTTCCATGATGACGGTGTCGCCCGAGTTGATCGTCAGCACCGGCGGCTGGGCATTGTTGAACCAGCCCCACTGGGTCGTCTCGAGTGTCGCGGGCAAGAGGTGGACCTTGCCGGGCAGCCGAGTCGCCGGGACCGTGCGCAGCGCCGGGTCGGCCGGGCCGGGCGACTGCGCGAGCGCGCCGCTCCAGGCGCCGGCGGTTGCCATGATCAAGAGCGCGCCGAAATTCCGGCGACCGAAGAGCGACATCAGAGCCCCCTGTTTCCGCGTTTCATTGGCCGGCAAAACGGCAAGTCCCGTGCCATCGCGCCCGCGCGCCGGCAGCATAAAGCGCGCGCCGGAATTTGCCTAAAATTTCGTCGCGCGGTTGGGCCGCGCCGATCATTCGTCGGGCACGCAAGCCCGTCGCTGCGGCGCTGCCGACAGATCGCCCCGACGATCGTGTCGAGCTTGGTGAGCGTCGCGGCCCGGCGATCCGCCTTGCTCGACCGCAAGCGCCCGGGCGGCCGGCGCCCCGACCGGGATCCTGGAAATGCAGGGTAGATTCAGGTGATCGGTACCGAAATGCGACGGCATGAGGGAGGCTGCTGTGGTGCAAATGTCCCTGACATGTCCCTCAACGGTCGGTCAGCCCGGATGCTCCCTGCCCGCCCGAGTGGCATGACGCCCCCGCGCCCGGACTTCGATCTCGGCGCCGCCTTGGTCGGACTGCTGCATGCCGACGCGCGTCGGCTGGCGCTGCTCGCCGCGGTCGAGGCGCTGGCGCTGCCGGACGGCTGGATCGGCGCCGGGTTCGTCCGCGCCGCCGTATGGGACGCCGGCCACGGCCGGCCGGCCGCCGATCCGGCGGACGACATCGACGTCGTGTGGTTCGACCCGACACGCGCCACCGCGGATCATGACCGCGCGCTCGAGGCGCGGCTCGCCACGCTGGCGCCGGCGGTGCGCTGGTCGGTCAAGAACCAGGCGCGCATGCACGCGCGCAACGGCGATCCGCCCTACCGTTCGACGGCCGATGCGCTCCGCCACTGGCCCGAGACCGCCACCGCGGTCGCGGTGCGGCGGCGCGACGGCGCGCTCGACTGGCTGGCGCCGTTCGGCCTCGACGACCTGTTCGCCATGACGATCCGGCCGACCCCGGCGTTCGCCGGTGATCGGCGGACCGTGGTGCTGGATCGGGTGCGCGACAAGCGCTGGCTCGAGCGCTGGCCGCTGGCGCGCCTGGCGCCGCCGCTCGCATGATCGGCAACGCCAAACGAGGAGGCAGCGGATGTGGATCATGGTCGCCGGCCCTTACAGCGCCGGCGCGCCCGACGCGGCGGGGCGCGCCGCCAACCTCAGGGCGCTGAACGCGGCGGCGCTGGCGGTGTGGCGCAAGGGTCACGTGCCGATCATCGGCGTCAATCTGGCGCTGCCGATCATCGAGGCCGCCGGCCCGGATCACTACGATGCGATCATGATGCCTGTGTCGCTGGCGCTGGCCGAGCGCTGCGATGCCTGCCTGCGCGTCGGCGGCGCCTCGACCGGCGCCGACCAGGAGGTCGCGCGCTTCCGCGCCGCCGGCCGGCCGGTCTACGTCGCCATCGACGAGGTCCCGGCGGCCTGACCCTAGGACCCGTCGCTCATGGCAGCGAGCGGCAGCGTGAAGGCGAAGACCGTCCCGCCGTCAGAATTGCGGTCGGCACGCAGATTGCCGCCGTGGGCGTCGACGATCGATCGGCAGATCGACAGGCCGATGCCGAGCCCGGTCGGCTTGGTGCTGACGAACGGCCTGAACAGTCGCGCGGCGATTTCGGGCGGCAGCCCGGGACCGGTATCGCTGACCGAAACCTCGGCGTATGCGTCGTCGACCTGCCGGGTGGCCAAGGTAAGATGGCGGCGCTCGACGCCGCTCATGGCTTCGACGGCATTGCGCACGAGATTCAAGATGACCTGCTGGACTTGGATCCTATCGATGAGAACCGGCGGGATCAGCGTGGCCAGCGCCATGCTGAGATGCACCGAGGCGTGCTGCGCGCCGATCAGGGCGAGCGCGCTCGCCTCTTGGACAACCGCATTGAGGTCATGGGTCGCGCGCTCGGTCTCACCTTTTTCGATCAGGGTCCTCAATCGATGGATGGTCTGCCCGGCGCGCCCGATCTGGGCCGATGCCTTGTCCATGATCTCGAGCAGCCGCGCGACCGAGGCGCTGCCCGACTGCACCATCCGGCGCACCGCGCCGATGTAGCTGTTGGCCGCCGTGAGCGGCTGATTGAGCTCGTGCGCCAGGGCCGACGCGAGCTGTCCCATCTCGTTGATGCGCGACGCATGGAGCAATTCGGTCTGGAGCTCATTCAAGCGTCGCTCGGTCGCCTGCCGCTCGAGGCGCAGCTCTTGGCCGGCGCGTCGGTGGGCATCGATGTCCTCGACCAGCGCGATCCAGACGGGCGCGCCGGACGCCCCGTCGAGGGCGAGCGTGGCCGTGACCCGCGTCCATATTTCGGCTCCAGTCCTGCCGATCTGCCGCTTTTCGATGCTGTAGCTGCAGGCGTCCTGGCCCGTGAGCTGGTCGATCAGCTGGAGCTCGCGCTCGCGGTCCTCGGGATGGGTGATCTCGGCAACGCGGAGCTGCAGCAGCTCGGCGCTGTCGTAGCCCAGCAGCTCGCAAAGCTTCCGGTTGACGGCCAACAGACGGCCGCCGAGCGCAACCCGTTTGACGCCGACCGCCGGTTGATCGAACAGGGCGGCGAGCTCGGTTTGGCCCGCGGCACGGTCGCGGGCCATGGCGGGCTCACGACCCGGAGGGCTGCCCATGTGGCCGCCCGCGCCTAGGCAAGCGCTTCCGTCACGCCACCTTGGCTGGGGTGCGACGCTGCGCGGGGGGCGGTTCGGCCACGGCCGAGACATGCTTGACGAGGTCGGCCACCTGGGTCTGGTAGCCGGCGATTTCCGCGCTTAGCCGCTTCGTCGCGTCTTGATACCAGCCCTGTTGGATCGCGGTCATCTCCGCGACCTCCTTGCAGCCGGCCAGCTTGCCCCACGCGTCGAGGTTACTCTGAACCTGCGCCGAGCGATGCTTGAGCCAGGCCTCGGAGATCGCCTGGGACGCGCTCAAAACGGCGCTGTAGTTGCCCAACCAGGTCTCAGGACCCTGGCTCAGGAAGACGAGCCAACGGTTGCTGTCCGGTTCGGTCGTCATGCGGTGCCTCCTCGATCCGAGAGCCGCAGGACGCACGGCAATTCCGTCGTGCCGTGTTGGCCGTCGGGGGCGACCCGCTGAAATCGTCAGCGCATCAGCACGCAAAGGCAGGGTCCAGGCTCAGGATCGCAGTCTAGGCGCGCGGCCGCGCGCCGCGAAACCAAACCCGCGCCAGAGCTTGATCTGAATCAAGAAGTAAGACGGAAAATCGTCACATTCTTGCTCGCGACGCTTGGGAGAATCTCGTGCCACGGCGAAACAGCGGCCAGCAACCCTCGGCGCGCCGAGGACATGGCCCCGACATCGAGGCGGTGCCATTCAGCACCAGGAACGGCGGCGCCCGTATCTCGCTGCTGAGCGAAGCGGAACGTCACCAGCTGGCATTGATTTCGTCCGTGGTCCACGTGAAGCCGGGCGCGCACCTGTACGAGGCCCGACAGCCTGCGGGCGCCATCTTCAACCTCATCCACGGGGTGATGAAGACGGTGCACCCGCTCGGCCGGAGTCGCCAGATCGTGACCGCGTTTCTCTTTCCGCACGATCTCGTCGGCCTCTCGGAGGCAGGCCGATATGTGAATTCGGCGGTGGCGTTAACCCCCGTGACCGCCTATCGCATGCCGATTCCGGCGCTCGAGCGGCTGCTGCGCCGCGCCCCCGAGCTCGAATATCACTTCCTCTGCAAGGTCTGTCACGAGCTGCGTGAATCGCAGCACCATGCCATAGCGCTTGGGCGGAAAACCGCGGCGTCAAGGCTCGCGATGTTCCTACACATGCTTGAGCATCGGCAGCCGACCGAAGTCCGGAACGGCGATATTCATTTGACGATGAGCCGCTCCGACATTGCGGACTACATGGCGCTGTCGCCTGAGGCGATCAGCCGGACGTTCCGCACGCTGCGACGCGGCGGGATCCTGGCCATCAAGAACCGGCAGCACGTGTCCGTCTTGGATCGGAAGCGGTTCGACGCACTGATCGACAACGCGTGATCGTGGCCCGCTCTGCCCCGGGCAACCCGGTCGGCGCGACCGGATCGGTCGCACCGTCGACGCCCGGCTGCCCGCGGCTGCGCCGGCGCCCCGCTTGTGGATATGCCTTGGGACGGGGTGTGTATAATGTCGCCACAACCCGTGAAAATTATTGAATTTCTAACGATTCCAGCGCAATCCTGACAGCAAGAGTTTAACTACGGCGTCAAGGCTGCGGCGATGTCTAGTCGAATCAAGCGCCTCTACGAGGCGGTTGGGGAGCAGCGCTCGCGCAATCCGTCGCGCTCGCGCACCGCTCGCCTGATGGCGCTCGGGCGCGAGAAAATGGCCCAGAAACTCGGCGAGGAAGCCGTCGAGGTGGTGATCTGCGCGACCCGCGGCGATCGCGACCAGCTGATCCCCGAAAGCGTCGACCTGCTCTACCACCTGGTCGTGCTGTGGAGCGAGCTCGGGGTTAAACCGGCTG
>JACQAI010000530.1 GCA_016195115.1 Pseudomonadota bacterium | reverse complement strand
TCAGGCTTCGCTCCACGGTTCCCATCAGGGCCTGCGGCCATCGTGCCGCATCAACAGGCCGCACACATGACCGCAAGGGTCCGCTCTGCCACCTACGCGCAAAAAACTCTTGCTTGCCGGGGGCCATCCACACATGACGGACGGTTGGTCGGGACGCCACGCGCCGACGGCGTCAGCGGCGGCGATGCCGGACCAGGCCGTAGATACTGATCGCCACCCAAAAGCCTTCGATGACCGCGGCGGGCAGGTTCCAGTCGATCCATAGCGACACCAGGATCAGGCAGGCGCCCAAAAGATTGGCCGCCGGGAAGCGCCAGTCCTCCGACGCCAGCCAGCCCTGCTGATTGGCAAAGTACGCGACGACGACCAGCCCGGCGCCGACGATCCCGGCCGCCGTGTAGAGATCCACGCGCCCTTACGCCGCGGCGACCGCCGGGCGGACGAAGTCGAGGCCGTCGGCGTCGGTCGCCGAGATGGTCGTGCGCACCATGTGGCGCGGCTGGTCGTCGGGCCACGGCCGGCCGCGATGCAGGATGGCGCGGTTGTCCCACATCACCGCGTCGCCGGGGCGCCAGCGGTGCAGGTAGGTGAGCTCGGGCTTGGTCGCCGCCTCGATCAGGCGCGCCAGCAGCGCCTGGGCGGCCGCCTTGTCCATGCCGTCGATCGCAAAGGCGTGCGAGGCGACGTAGAGCGCCGTCTTGCCGTTGGCCGGATTGCGCCAGGCCATGCGCCAGCGCACCGGCGGCAGCGCGGTCTGCTCGACCGAGGTCGCCAGGCTAGGATCGATCTTGCCGCGCGAGTGCGCGTAATCGTGCCAGGCGTAGGCGCCCTCGAACTGGGCGCGCTGCGCAGGATCGAGGCGCGCCCACGCCAGCCTGGTCGAGGCGAACTCGGTCTCGCCGCCGTGCGACGGCAGGGTGCGGGCCGACAGCATCGAGGCGAGCGCCGGGATCTGCTTGAACGAGCTGTCGGTGTGCCACAATTGGTTGGCGCGCGCCGTCAAGGTCTCGCGATGCCCCGGGGGCACCAGGCCTTTGCCGCCGTTGGCGAGGTCGACGTTGGTCAGGATCGAGAAATGCGTGCCTTCGCCGAGCGACGCCACCTTGGTGCGCTCGAGCGGCCCGAAGCAGGCGGAGAACGCCACTTGGTCCTGGTCGGTGTAGCGCTGGTCGCGCAGCACCAGCACCGAATGCTCCTCGAACGCCGCACGCACCGCCTGGTAGAGCGCCGGTTGCGCCACCACCTCGGCCATCTGCACGCCGCGCAGCTCGGCCGCGAAGCCCGGCCCGAGCGGGATGATCTCCATGGTCCCTCCTCCTGGGCACCGCTTGGTCTAATCTAGAGTCCGTCAAGTCGGAGGGAAAGGGAGGCGGCCATGTCGGGCGCGAATTCATTCAAGTTCGTCATGTTGCCGCCGCAGAGCGGCACCACGCGCGACTGGGCCCGGCGCCTGGCGGCCGAGGTGCCGGAAGCCCGCGTGGTCGTCGCCGAGGATGCCGACACCGCCGCGCGCGAGATCGTCGATGCCGAGGCGGCGTTCGGGTGGCTGGGCAAGGACCTGCTGGCGAAGGCCAAGCAGCTGCGCTGGCTGCAGGCGCCCCAGGCCGCCCCCGCCGCCGGCTACTACTACCCCGAGCTGGTCGCGCATCCGGTGGCGGTGACGAACTTCCGCGAGATCTTCAACGACCATATCGGCGCCCACATCCTGGCCTTCGTGCTGGCCTTCGCGCGCGGGCTGCATGTCTACATCCCGCAGCAGCTCCGCCGCGAATGGAAGAAGAGCCCGGTTGAGAGCGGCGACGTCGTGCACTTGCCGGAAGCCACCGCGCTGGTCGTCGGCGTCGGCGGCATCGGCGGCGAAGCCGCGCGTCTGCTGGCGGCCTTCGGCGTGACGGTGCTGGCGACCGACGCGCGGCGCACGACCAAGCCCGAGGGTGTGGCGGAGCTGCACCGGCCGGAGGCGTTGGACGACCTGCTGCCGCGGGCCGACTTCGTGATCCTGACCGTGCCGCACACGCCGGCGACCGAGGGGTTCTTCAACCGGGCGCGCTTCAAGCGCATGAAGCCGACGGCGTTCTTCATCAACATCGGCCGCGGCATGACGACCAAGCTCGGCGACCTGGTCGCGGCGCTGCAGGCGGGCGAGATCGCCGGCGCGGCGCTGGACGTCTACGAGCAGGAGCCGCTGCCGCCCGAGCACCCGCTATGGACCCTGCCGAACGTGCTCCTGACGCCGCACATGGCCGGGCATGGGCCATACCTCAACGACCGGCGGTTCGAGATCATGATCGACAACTGCCGCGCCTTCGCAGCCGGACGCGCCTTGCGCAACGCGGTCGACAAGGCGTCGTGGTATTAAAGTCCGCCTTGGATCGGTAGCGGCTTTTGATCGTGACCCGCGTGATGCCGCGCATGAGAAACCGTTGCGCACGGCAGCCGCATGCGACAGCGTATGGGAACAGCGGATCGAACGGATCGTCCGGCCCGGTCGCCGAGACGGCCAGCGGGAGGGAACCATGCGGGCAACGACGACACGGCGGCATGCGCTGGCGCTGGGCCTCGCGGGCATCGCCGGGCTCTCGCTCGATGCGCGAACCTTGATCGGAGGCAGCGAGGCAATGGCTCAAGGCACGCCGGAGACGGTCGTCTATGTGTCGAACGCCGGCAGCAAGGACGTCGTCGTCCTCGCGATGAACCGGGCGACCGGCGCGCTGACGCCGATCGAGACGGTCACGGTTCCCGGCACCGACAAGCCGTCGCCGGCCAGCCTCCCGATGGCGACCAGCCCCGACAAGCGATTCCTGTACGCGCAGTTGCGCAGCGCGCCGTATCCGGTCTCGACGTTCGCCATCGACCGCGCCACCGGCCGGCTCAAGCACCTGGCGACGACCCCGCTGGTCGACCAGATGGCGTACATCAACACCGACCGTAGCGGCAAATTCCTGCTCGCGGCGTCGTATGTCGGCGCCAAGCTCGCGATCTATCCGATCAATGCGCAGCACATCGTCGAGCCGCAGGCAACGCAGATCCTCGACACCAAGCCGAAGGCGCACTGCGTCATCGTCGATGACGCCAACAAGAACGTCTACGTCCCGGTGCTCGGCGGCGACCTCGTCATGGAGCTGACGTTCGATCCGGCCACCGGCACGGTGGCGCCGAACGGGCCGGGCGCGGTCGCCACCAAGGCGGGCGCCGGGCCGCGCCACCTGACCTTCCACCCCAACGGCAAGTTCGCCTATCTGATCACCGAGACGACGGCGACGATCGGCGCCTACGCGGTCGGCTCCGCCGGGCGTCTGACGGAGCTGCAGTTCGTCAAGACCAACGACTACAAGGAGCAGCCCGCGGCCTCGGACATTCACGTCACCCCGAACGGCAAGTTCGTGTACGGCGCGGAACGCAAGACCAGCATGCTGATCGGCTACCGGATCCACCCGCAGAACGGCACCCTCACGTCGATCGGCCGGTTTGCGACCGAGAAGACGCCGCGCGGCTTCGCGATCGACCCGCGGGGCAAGTACCTGCTGTCGGTCGGCATGGACTCGGCCGCGATGACCGTCTTTGCGATCGACCAGGCGAGCGGCGCACTCCAGCGGGTCGGCCAGTATCCGATGGGTACCCAGCCAAACTGGATCGAGATCGTCGATCTGAGCTAGCGCGAGCCGAGAACGCGCATGGAAACCCTCGGGCTTGGCCTGCACTTCGAGGATCTGCCGGTCGGACGGCAGTTCCAGACCATCGGCCGGACCATCACGGAGGCCGACATCGTCGCCTTCGTCAATTGCACCGGCATGGTCGAGGTGCTGTTCACCGACGCGGAGTTTCTGCGCACGCAGTCGGACATCAAGGGGCGCGTGGCTCCCGGCGCGCTCGGCTACTGCATCGCCGAAGGCCTGCTGGTGCAGGCGACCATGCAGCACACCGGCTACGCCTTCCTCAACATGGAGCTCAATATCGAGGCGCCGATCTTCGCCGGCGATACGATCCATGTCGAATGCGAGGTGATCGAGGCGCGGCAGAGCAAGACCAGACCGGGCCGCGGGCTGGTGCGCACGCGCAACAAAATCGTCAAGCAGGACGGCACGGTCGCGCTGACCTACACACCGCTGCGCATGGTCAAGCGTCGAGACGGCGCGGCACGCGCGTAGGCGCGCGTCAGGTGCACCACGCCAGGACCATGTCGAACAAGGTGCTGGCGCCGCCGAATCCCCACAGCAGGAACGCGGCGATCGCGATCACGACGGCGCCGCCCACGATCGGCCAGATCAGCCAGTGGGGCGTGTCGCCCTGGTTCAGGGTGGGGCTCACGGCGCCGCCATCGCGAGCCGCGCCACCGGCCGCTCGCGGATCCGCCAGTGGATCGCCGCGGCGAACACGCCGAGCCCGACCGAGATCCACCACATCAGATCGTAGTTGCCCTGGATGTCGTACAGCCGGCCGGCGCCCCAGCCGCCGAGGAAACTGCCGAGCTGGTGGCTGAAGAACACGATGCCCCACAGCATCGAGAGGTGGGTCGGGCCGAACATGGTGCCGATCAGGCCGCGGGTCAGCGGCACGGTGCCGAGCCACAGGAAGCCGAGCGCCGCCGCGAACAGCAGCACCGAGACCCACGACAGCGGCAAGGCGAGGAACATCACGAAGCCGAGCGCGCGCAGGGCGTAGAGCAGCGCCAGCATGTCCTTCTTGGGATAGCGGCTGCCGGTCCAGCCCCACAGCACCGAGCCGATGATGTTGAACAGGCCGACCAGGCCGATCGCCCAGCCGCCGAGCTCGAGCGCCGAGACCGGCGTGCCGAAGAACGACATGCCGACCGCGTGGTCGGAGATGTACGCCGGCAGGTGCAGGCCGATGAAGGTGACGTGGAAGCCGCACACGAAGAAGCCGATGGTGAGCAGCCAGAAGCCCTGGGTATTGAACGCCTCGCGCAGCGCCGCGCCGGTGCCCTGCGGGATCGCGGCACCCGGCTTCGGGGCGGCGGCGCCCGGCGCGCGCAGCCCGAACGCCAGCGGCACCATGACGAGCGACACCACGGCGAGGATCAGCATGGTGGTGTGCCAGTCGCCGAGCCGGTTCTGGATCACGGACGCAAAGGGCACAACGGCGAACTGGCCGAACGAGCCGCCGGCGGTCGCCAGGCCGAGCGCGATCGAGCGCTTGTCGGGCGGCGTCTGGCGCATGATCGCCGCCATGATCGGTCCGAAACCGGCGGCCGCCATGCCGACGCCGCTCAGCACGTTGCCGAGCGTGAGCAGGACGCCCTCGGTGGCGAACGCGATCATGAACATGCCGATGACGTAGAGCAGGCCACCGCCGGCGATCGTGCGCGCGGCGCCGAAGCGATCGGCGAGGTTGCCGGCGAACGGCGAGAGCGCGCCCATCAGCAGCATCGCGATCGCGGTGGCGAACGACCACAGCTCACGGCCGACGCCGAGGTCGGCGGCGATCGGCTTCTGGAAGATGCCGAAGCTCTGGCGCGCACCGACGCCGATGGTCAGGATCACGGCGCCGCAGATCACGGCGATCCAGAAGCTGCGCGGCGGTGACGCGGCGGCCGGCGGCGAGGCGGAGACGGACATGCGAAGGCCCTATTCTAAGGAACGACAGTAACTTGCATCATGATAGTAACTGCGCTATAGTCTGTCAATGCGCCACAAGAGCTTCGACCGGATGACCTGCCCGATCGCCCGCAGCCTGGAGCGGGTGGGCGAGTGGTGGAGCCTCTTGATCATGCGCGACGTGCTGCACGGCGTGACGCGCTTCGACGCGCTGCAGAAGAATCTGGGCATCGCGCCTAACACGCTCACAAGGCGGCTCGGCGCCCTGGTCGAAGCCGGCCTGCTCGAGCGCCGCCGCTACAGCGATCACCCGCCGCGCGACGAATACGTGGCGACCGCGCGCGGCCGCGATCTCAATCCCATCATCCTGGCGCTGCTGGCCTGGGGCAACAAGCACTGCGCGCCGGAAGGCGCCAGCGTCGTCCTGATCAACCGCCGCACCGGCGCCGTGGTCGATCCCGTCCTGAGCGATCCGGCGACCGGACGGCCGGTCACCGACCCCGACTACGTCCTCGCGGCCGGGCCGGTCGCCGGCCCGCGGACGCGGCAGCGCTACGGCGTGCCGCCGTCGCGCCGCAAGCGCGGCGTCGCTTGACGACCATCGGTCTGCCTGAAACCGTCGGCTGAATCGTCGCAGCAAAGGAGCGGCCCATGGGTGTCGTTGGCGACCCGGGACTCGAACGCCTGCTGACCGCCCTGCACGCCAGAAGCGACGAGCAGGTTGCCACAATGCGCAGCTACGACATCCAGAGGGAGGCGCGTCCGCCGACCGAGGACGCGGTCAAGGCCTTTCGCAGCGACAAGCTGGTCGCGCTCGACCGCGACAAGGCGGAGCTCTGCTATCAGCTGTGCCGCGCGAGCAACGCGCGCCGGATCGTCGAAGCCGGCACATCCTATGGGGTCTCGACGATTTATCTCGCCGCCGCCGTGCGTGACAATGTCGCCGCGGGCGGCGGCAGCGGCGTGGTCATCGGCACCGAATACGAGCCGCAGAAGGCCGCCGCCGCGCGGACGCATTTCGAGGCGGCGGGCTTGAGCCGCTTCATCGATCTGCGCGAAGGCGATCTCCGCGAAACCCTGAAGCAGATCGACGGACCGGTCGACTTCATGCTCGTCGACATCTGGATCGCGATGGCGCGGCCGGCGCTCGAGCTGGTCGCCCCGCATCTCAGGCCCGGCGCCATGGTCGTCTGCGACAACACCGAGCAGCACCGCGACGCCTACGCGGACTATTTCGCGTTCATCAACGATCCCGCCAACGGCTTCCGGACCATGACCCTGCCCTTCGACGGCGGCCTGGAGCTGTCGGTGCGCTGCGCGTCGCGGTGACGCGGCCGCCGCCTGCGCAGCGGCTGGTCAGACGCTGCCGTCGACCATGACCTCCAGCAGGACCGGGTGGGCGGCCGCCAAGGCCTCGGTGTAGGCGGTCTTGAAGGCGGAAGCGGTGTCGACACGCTGGCTCTGCATGCCGAATGCCCGGCCGAGACCGGCGATGTCGATCGGCGGATCGACGAAATCCATGCCGATGAACTTGTCGTTGCCGTGGAAGGCCTTGAGGCGTTGCTTGATGATGCGATAGCCGCCGTTGTTGAACAGCACGAAGACGATCGGCAGCTTCTGGTGCGCCGCCGACCACAGCGCCTGGATCGAATACATGGCGCTGCCGTCGCCGATCACCGCGACGACTTTGCGCTCGGGCTGCGCGAGCTGCACGCCGACCGCCGCCGCGATGCCCCAGCCGATGCCGCCGCTGACATTGCCGAAATAGCCGTGGCGGTCGCGGATCGGCAGGAACGCCGACAACGCCGCCGCCGTGGTCAGGCCCTCGTCGACCACGATGGCGTTCTTCGGCAGCAGATCGGCGATCGTCATCATCAGCCATTCGGGGTCG
>JACQAI010000529.1 GCA_016195115.1 Pseudomonadota bacterium | reverse complement strand
GGACCTGCAGCGCCAGCGCCAGTTGTTCTCGGAAATCCGCGGTCTGCTCGGCCAAAAGGCGCTCAAGTACTCCGACGACGCCGACACCATTCAACGCGTGCGTGAGGAGATGAGTTTCGCTCCGCCGCTGCTGAAGGACCTGCAGAGCCAGGACGCGAGCGCGATCTGCACGCTGCGGCCGACCAACGTCAACCGCAACCTGATCATCAACCGCGAGGCGCCGCCGTTCGACAAGGCGGAGATCCGCCACGCCATGGCGCTGACCATCGACCGCCGGGCGTTCGTCGACATCCTGACCGAGGGCAAGGGCGCGATCGGCGGCACCATGCTGCCGCCGCCCGAGGGCGTCTGGGGCATGTCGCCCGAGATGCTGCGCTCGTTCCCCGCCTACGACCCCGACGTCGCCAAGCGGCGCGCCGAGGCCCGGGCCCTGATGGCCAAGCACGGCTACGGCCCCGACCAGCGCCTCAAGACCAAGGTCATCACGCGCAACATCGCGCAGTTCCGCGACCCCGCCGTGATCCTGATCGACCAGCTCAAGGAGATCTACATCGACGGCGAGCTCGACACCGTCGAGACCGCCAACTGGTACACCAAGCTCGCGCGCAAGGACTACGCGGTCGGCCTCAACCTCTCGGGCAACGGCCTCGACGATCCCGACCAGCACTTCTACGAGCACTACGCCTGCGGCTCGGACCGCAACATCACGAGCTACTGCGATCCGGCGCTCGACAAGCTGGTCGACGCGCAATCGATGGAGCCCGATCCCGACAAGCGCAAGCAGCTGGTCTGGCAGATCGAGCGCAAGCTGATCGCCGACGAGGTCAAGCCGATCATCTTCTGGGGCGTCGGCGGGACGTGCTGGAAGCCCAAGGTCAAGGGCGTCATCACCATGGCGAACAGCATCTACAACGGCTGGCGCTTCGAGGACGCCTGGCTCGACAACGAGTAGGCCTCACGCGCCGCCCCCGCGCACCTCGGCTTCGACGGCGGGATCGACCGGGTAGAACGCCTCGATGCGCAACTCGCGGAGCGTGATGTCCTCGGCGGTGCCGAGCGTCGCGATCGTGCTGATCAGCTCGACCGTGCCGCCGTCGGCGCCGCGCATCACCACCGGGATCATGAGCGGCGGCGGGCCGCCGAGAGACACCGCGCGCGCCGCCGCGACGTCGGGATAAGCCAGCGCCTCGTCGAGCAGCGCGCGGCGCTTGGGGCTTGGATCGCGCGCCGCCTCGTATTCAACCCGCGCCAGGGTCTCGGCGACGATCTCGGCCCAGTTGACCAGCAGCGGTCGGAAGCCGTCGGGATGGCAGATCGCGCGGATCATGTTGGGCTGCGGCGCCGCGGTCACCGTCAGGGGTTCGATCGCGGCGACGCCGGGCAACCGCCTTGCGTTGAACAGCGCGCTCGAGGCGTGGCTCGCCATCACGATGTCCCAGTTGCGGTCCATCGCGACGGCGCCGAACGGATCGTGGCGGCCGAGGATGATGCGCAGCGCCGCCAGCATCGGCGCCATCTCGGGGGCGTCGAGCGGCGTCTCGCGGTGGACCGGCGCGAAACCGGCGGCGAGCAACAGGTCGTTGCGCTCGCGCAGCGGCACGTCGAGCGCGCGGGCGAGCCGCAGCACCATGTCGCGGCTCGGGCGCGCTCGGCCGGTCTCGATGAAGCTGACGTGCCGGCTCGAGATCTCGGCCTCGAGCGCGAGCCCAAGCTGGCTCATGCGCCGCGTCTTGCGCCAACGCGTCAACAGATCGCCGAACCCCGGACGCGCCCGGGCATCGCTGAGCATCTGCGCCATGTCGTCGTCTCCTCTTCCGGACGACAAGGTAGCCGCCACCCGGCAGCGCCGCCATTACCTGGCGGGTAATTGGCGCGCGTCGACGGCACCACAGCCGGCCCGGCCCGCGACCAACCAGAAGCGCGGCGAAGCGGCCTGATCACTGCCAAATTGACGCTGACGGCCGCTGTCGGTTACAAGGGCGCGTCATGACCGACCGGGCCCGCATCGCTGAGCGATACCCGACCCTGCGCTAGGTGCGCGGGGCGATCCTGTCGGCTGACTGTAAATCAGTTGTCGTTAAATCGATGGGTGGGCGACGAGAGGTTCAATTCCTCCGCCCCGCACCAATCTCAAACTGAGACTTTCCACGCCGCGGCGTGAGGTGTGGTACCAGAGGAGCTATGACAAGGCGACGTCGGTCTGGCGCGGCTACGCTCCCGATCAAATCCAGGAAATCCCACAAGGCGGCGCTCGCGCGTATCGACGCGCTGATGGATGCGGCCGCGCGCACAGCCAAGGCCGCCGAGCTCGAAGTCCTCGCCATCCTGGTCAAGCGTTACGAAACCGAGGCGTTTCCCATCGATCTGCCGTCGCCGATCGATGCCATCCGTTTTCGCATGGAACAAGGCGGTTACACCCAGGCCGACTTGGCGCGCCTGCTCGGCAGTCGTAGCCGCGCGAGCGAGATCATGACCGGGTCTGCCAAGCGGTTGTCCATCGCCCAGATCCGACGCCTAAACCAAGTCTGGAAGATCCCGGCAGACGTCTTGATCCGCGATGCGGCCTGAAGCGACCGGGCAATCTTCAGCGCGCTGGCGCGCGCAGGCCTCGGTGTGACTTACGCGAGCGCGGGCGGAATATCGGTCTGGGAGAAATCGGTTCCGATGAACAACAGCGACAAACGGCGGCTCTTCGCAAGCGCATAGGCAAAGCAGTCGCCGTAGTTTAGCGCTGCCGCATGGCGGCCTTTGCCGAAGCGCCGCCACGCGACGCGTGCGATCTCAACCTGATCGTGATCGACCGCGACGATCTCGATGCCGCTGCGGTAGAGCAAGAGGTCGAGCTCGCGTCCTCCGGCTTCGCCTTTGCAGCTGTCGATCACGATCGACGCTTCCAACAGATTCGCCGCAGAGAGCAAGCGCAGCGGCGCGGCCTCGACGGCGCGGGCGACGCGTGGCGCGGCCGCCTCGTCCAGCAGCACCGCCAGCAGCGCCGAGGTATCGATCACCACGGGGTGAACCTCTTCAAGTCGGTAAGCCGTGCTCGTCGTAGCCGAGGATGTCGTCGGCGGAGCGCCCGTCGAGGTCGGGAAGTTCGGCGCAGCGCTTGCCGATCTCCAGGATCTCGTCGGCGAGGCTGCGGCCAGCTCTTTCGCGCCGAACCCGCTGTAAGCGCTCCTCGGCAGCCCGTTGGACCGCGGTCGTAACGGTCTCGCCTGTCAGCGCGGCCAGCTCGCGGACCGATCTTTCGGTCGCCGGATCTTTGATATTGAGCGGCATGGAAAGGCGCCTAGGCAGATTTCATCTGCCTGTAAAGATAGCGCTCCTCCATGGGCACGGCAATAGGCCAGCAGCACCCGCGCTAATAGCACCCCAGCTTGCGGGCCTTCTCGATCAGCAGCGCGGTGGCGGTGTCGAGGTGCGGGGTCGGCACGCCGCCGGCCTGGGCGAAGCGCTGCACCGCGACCAGGATGGCGTCGATCTCCATGGCGCGCTTGAGCTCGAGGTCCTGCAGCATCGAGGGCTTGTGGGTCGAGCCGCCCTTGGCGAAGCCGAGGCGCTTCTCGACGTCGCCATCGAGCTCGACCCCGTCGGTGCGCGCGGCCGCGATGGTCTCGCGCATCAGGTTGCCGGCCAGCACATAGAGCTCGGGCACGCCGATCACCGACAGATCGCGCTCGAGCAGGCAGCAGATCGGCGACTGCGCGGCGTTGCCGAGCAGCTTGCTCCAGATCTCGGGACGCAGGTCCTGGCGCACCGGCGCGCCCATGCCGGCGCCCTTGATGACCTCGGCGAGTTTCTGCACGCGCGACGTCGATGCGCCGTCGGGTTCGCCGAGCACGAACGAATTGTCCGCCGAGTTGCTCTTGATCACGCCGGGCTCGACCACGACGTTGGCCGAATAGATCACGCAGCCGATCGCGCGCGCGAGGCCGACATGGCGGGCGAGCGTGCCGCCCGGATCGAGGAAGCCGAGATCGGGCCGCTTGGGCCGCGCCGGCGCGCCGTGGAAGTACCACCACGGGATGCCGTTGATGGCGAACACCACCGGCGTGTCGCGGCCGAGCAGCGCCGGGATGCGCTCGGCGACCGCGGCGAGGCCGGGCGCCTTCAGGGTGACGATGACGGCGTCCTGCGGGCCGAGCTCGGTCGGGTCGGCGCTGGCGCGTACCGGCGCGCTCAGGCGCTCGCCGCCCAGGATCAGGCTCAGGCCGCGTTGGCGGATCGCGTCGAGCTGGGCACCGCGCGCGACCACCGAGACCTCGTTGCCGGCGCGCGCCAGCCGCACCGCCAAGTGCCCGCCGACCGCACCGGCGCCGTACACGCAAATCTTCATCGCCCCAGCACTCCGTTGCCCGCCGACCCCTTGACCTTCCCATCATGGGAGGCCTCATTTAGACGACCATGACGATCCCTGCAAACGCGTTGCCACGCAATGCCCCCACCCCCGCCCCCGGC
>JACQAI010000528.1 GCA_016195115.1 Pseudomonadota bacterium | reverse complement strand
TCGTAGCCTTCCGCGACACGTACCGCCCTAAGTAATTCCTCCCCCGTGCGCGAAGGGCATGGGGGAGGGTAGGGTGGGGGCCCGGGCGTGCGATCAAGTTTCGTCGGCGGAGTGGGGGCGAGATCGCGGCCCAAACACTGACGCGCGGGGGAGGGATTAAAAATTAGATCTTGCGTCCCGCGGCTTCCCAATACGGGTCGCGCAGGCGGCGCTTGAAAATCTTGCCGGAGTCCTCGCGCGGCAGGTCGGGGCGCAGCTCGATGCGCTTTGGCAGCTTGTAGTCGGCCAGGCGGTCCGCCAGCGCGGCGCGCAGCGCGGCGGGATCGGGCGCCGCGCCGGGCACCGGCTCGACCACCGCCAACAGGGCCTCACCGAACTCGGCATCCGGGATGCCGAACACGGCGCAGTCCTGCACGCCCGGCAAGGTTGCGAGCACGGCCTCGATCTCGGCCGGGTAGATGTTGACGCCGCCCGAGATCACCATGTCGCGCTTGCGATCGGCGAGGAACAGGTAGCCGTCGGCGTCGAGATATCCCAAATCGCCGCATGTGATGAAGCCGTCGCGCTCGACCGACGCGCGCTTGGCCGAATCGTTGTGGTAGGTGAAGTCCGGGTAGCCGGCGATGCGCGAATGGATCTCGCCAACCGCGCCCGGCGCCACGTCGCGGCCCGTGTCGTCGAGAAAGCGCAGTTCGGTGCCCGGGGTGATGCGGCCGACGGTGCCCGGTTTGAGGCGCGCATCGGCGCTCGACGCCAGGCTGAGCGCGCCCGCCTCGGTGGCGCCGTAGAACTCCCAGATCACCGGCCCCCACCAGTCGAGCATCGCCTGCTTGATCTCAACCGGACAGGGCGCGGCGGCGTGGATGACGAAGCGCAGCGACGAGACGTCATAGCGCCGCCGCACCGCCGCGGGCAGGCGCAGCAGCCGGATGAACATGGTCGGCACCACGAAGCAGGTGTCGATGCGCTCGCGCGCGATCAATTGCAGCATGGCCTCGGCGTCGAAGCGCAGCATCAGGACCGTGACGGCGCCGATCCGCCCGGCGCGCAAGCCGAAGGCGTTGGGCGCCGAGTGATAGAGCGGCCCCGGCACCAGCGCGCGCACGCCCGGCGTGAGGCCGTAGACGCTGATCCGCATGGCGTCGATCACCACCTGTTCGGCGGTGGTCGGCGCGTTGCGCCGCACGCCCTTGGGCCGGCCGGTCGTGCCCGAGGTGTAGATCATGCTCTGGGGCTGCGGCAGCGCCGGCCCGTCATACGCCGCTTGGGCGGCGAGCCAGGTCTCGAACACGATCGCGCCGGCCGGCACCGCCAGCCCCGCCGGGTCGAGCGCGTAGGCCGCGACGATCTCGGGCGGCGGCGCCACCCCCAGCACCGCCGGACCGGACGGTATGGCGTCGCCCAGGCCGCGCAGCAGGTCGCTGTGGCCGATCAGCGCCTTGGCGCCGCTGTCGGTCAGGATGTAGGCGATCTCGTCGGGCTTGAAGTGCCAGTTGAGCGGCACCGCGTAGGCGCCGAGCATCATGGTGGCGTAGCTCGCCTCGAGGAACGCGATGTCGTTGCGCATCAGGATGGCGACGCAGTCGCCTTGGCGCACGCCGAGGGTTTGTAGGCCACCGGCGATCGCGCGGGTGCGGCGCTCGATCTCGGCGGCGTTGGTCCGCCGCGCGCCGCTCACGATGCTGTGGCAAACCGGAGCCGAGCCGGACACGACGCTACCTCCACGACGGCCTGCCTTGCGCTTGCCGTCTCGACCGAATAGACGGTCTCGCAGTCGCTGACAATTGGCACCGAGGAACATGATCATGGCCGTGACACCCCTGCCGGGCATCCGGGCCTGTGTGTTCGACGCTTACGGCACCCTGTTCGACGTCGCCGCGGCGGCGACGCGGTGCGCCGACGTGCTCGGCCCACGTAGCGCGGCGCTGGCCCAGCTGTGGCGCGACAAGCAGCTGCAGTACAGCTGGCTGCGCGGGCTCCAAGGCCGGCATGCCGATTTCTGGCAGGTCACCGGCGACGCGCTCGACTACGCGCTCGAAACCCTGGCGATCGACGACCGCGCGCTGCGCGAGCGCTTGATGGCGCTCTATCTGACGCTCGATGCCTTCCCCGAGGTGCCGGCGGTGCTGGCGCGCCTCAAGGCCGCCGGCATGACGACCGCGATCCTTTCGAACGGCAGCCCGCGCATGCTCGAGGCGGCGGTCGCGGCCGCCCGGCTCGACGGGTTGCTCGACCACGTGCTGTCGGTCGAGCTGGTCGGCGTGTTCAAGCCGCATCCCAAGGTCTACCAGCTCGCGGTCGATCGGCTGGCGGTGCCGGCGTCCGCGATCGCGTTCCAATCCTCGAACGGTTGGGACGCCCACGCGGCGTCGGCCTTCGGCATGCGCGTGGTGTGGTGCAATCGCTATGGCCAGCGCGCCGAGCGCCTGCCCGGCGCGCCCGATCACATGGTTGGGAACCTCGCCGAGCTGCCGGCGCTGCTCGGCTTTGCCTGAGCCTCCGCCCTTGCCCGCGCGATCGTCGCCGAGACATGATCCGCCAGCGGTGCGCCGCGATGGGACGCGCGATCCGATGACAGATCTGGACGAGCGGCTCGAGGTGTTGGGGGACGTGCCGGCGTTCGCGGCGCTGCCCGATCCCGTGTTGCGTCGGCTCGCCCGGCAGGCCGAGGCGCTGGTGCTGCCGGCCGGCGCGACGCTGTTCGAGCAGGGTGCGATGCCGACGCATCTGCACGTGCTGCTCGACGGCCAGGTCGGCCTGCTCGGCGTCGGCGCCGACGGCCAGACCACGGTGGTCGAGGTGCTGCGCCCGGTCGACCAGTTCGTGCTCGCCGCCGTGCTGACCGACGCGCCCTATCTGATGGCGGCGCGCACGCTCGAGCCGGTCCGCCTCTATTTGATCGACGCCGCGACCTTGCGCCAGCTGGTCGAGGCCGAGCCGCAGCTTGCGGTCGCGATGATCGTGTCGCTGTCGCGCCACTTCCGCATGCTGGTGCGCCAGGTCAAGGACCTGAAGCTGCGCTCGACCGCGCAACGGCTTGGCTGCTACCTGCTCGAGCTGGCGCGCCAGCAGGGTGACCCGGCGCGCCTCAAGCTGCCGTACGACAAGCAGCTGCTGGCGGCACGGCTCGGCACCACGCCCGAGAACCTGTCGCGGGCGTTCGCAACCTTGCGCGACCACGGCGTGCGCACCAGCGGTGCCACGGTCAGCCTCGGTCGCCCCGCCCGGCTCGCCGAGTTCGCCCAGCCGGACGAGATCCCCGAGGGCTAGCGGGGTCAAACCGAATCAAGCAGCCGCGCGTTTATCTCCGCGATGCCGCAATCTTACCCCGCCTCGACGCTGCGCCCGCGCGCCCGCACCGTCATCCCCGTGCTCGCGGCGCTGCTGGCGCTGGCGGCGCCGGTCGCGGCGCGCGCCGCCGACCTGCCGTGGACCGCGACCGTCATCGACGACGACGACTACTACGCCCCGGGCAATCGCGACCGCCACTACACCCACGGCATCCGGTTCTCGGGCACCAGCGGCGACATTCCGGACGGCGACTGGCAGGCGCCGTTCCGTTGGATGCCGGGATTTCCCGACGCCGGGCCGGCGTCGCGGCGCTACGAGATCCTCGGCGGCCAGAACATGTACACGCCCGAGAACACCGGCCGGTCGACCCCCGATCCGCGCGACCGTCCGTACGCCGGCTGGCTCTATGGCGGCGTCGGCGTGATGCAGGACACCAACGGCGCGCAGTTCGACCGCTTCGCGCTGCGCCTCGGCACGATCGGCCCGTCGTCCGGCGCCGGCCAGCTGCAGACCAAGTGGCACCTGCTGATCCAGGTCAGCCAGCCGCAGGGCTGGCGCGCGCAGCTGCGGGACGAGCCGACGTTGGATCTGTATCGCGAGCGCAAGTGGCGCATCCACCGGCCGCTCGGGTCGGGCCTGGAGTTCGACGCGCTGCCGCAGGTCAGTCTGCGGGTCGGCAACGTCTACGACTACGTCGCCGCCGGCGGCATGATTCGGCTCGGCAAGAACCTGAAGGTCGACTACGGGCCGCCGCATATCGACGAGAACCTTGGCGCGACCTACGTCAATCCGCTGCCCGACTCCGAGTGGGCGTGGTACGGCTTCCTCGGCACCGAGGGCCGGTTGGTCGGGCACAACATCTTCCTCGACGGCAATTCGTTCCAGCGCAGCGCCAGCGTCGCCAGGGAGATCGCGGTCGCCGACGCTGAGGCCGGCGTCGCCATGGTGTGGCAGCATCTGCGCTTGGCCTACACCTACGTCTACCGCTCGAACGAGTTCCGCACGCAGGATCACCCGGATCACTACGGCTCGTTCACCGTGACGTTTCGCCTGCCGTTCTAGCGCGGCAGCGGGCGTCGCCCCCGCGAGCGCCATGAAACCGCTAGAGCAGCGGCCGCACCCGCCGCGCAGTCTACTTGGGTCGCTCGCGGGGCTTGCGCCCCTGCCGCTCTAGACGGCGCACGCCTCAGGCGTTGTCGCGGCCGCAACCGCAATCGGTGTCGCCGTCACGAGGCGCGCCGCTGAGACGCGTGCGCACGCGCTCGCGCCAGGCGCGCGGCAGCAGCACCGACCATGCGACCCACACCGCGGCGGCCGCGACGATCAGATAGCTGGCGAGGTTCTGCCACATGCCTCAGAGCCCGAGCGCGTGGGCGCCATGGAAGGTCATGAACGCCCCGAGGTAGGCGAGCGTGATCATGTAGGCGAACAGGAAGATGGGCCAGCGCCACGAGTTGGTCTCGCGGCGCACCACGCCCAGGGTCGCGGCGCATTGCGGCGCGAAGATGTACCAGGCGAGCAGCGCCAGCGCGGTCGGCAGCGACCATTGCGCGGCCAGCGTGCCGGCGAGCGTGCTGCGCATCGCTTCGTCGCCGCCGGCGCTGATGGCGTAGACCGTGCCGAGCGCCGCGACCGCGACCTCGCGCGCCGCCAGCCCCGGGATCAGCGCGATTGCGATCTGCCAGTTGAAGCCGACCGGCTCGAGCACCGGCGCGATGGCGTGGCCGACCGTCCCGGCGATCGAATAGTTGATCGCCGGCTCGGTGGCGCCCTCGGGCGCTCCCGGCACCGAGCTCAGGAACCAGATCAGGATCATCATCGCCAGGATGATGGTGCCGGCGCGGCGCAGGAAGATGTTCGCGCGCTGCACCACGCCCATCACGACGTTCTTGGGATCGGGCAGCTTGTAGTTCGGCAACTCGAGCAGGAACGGTTCGACCTCGCCGCGCCAGAACACGCGCTTCAGCACCAGGGCGACTCCGAGCGCGCTCAGGATGCCGGCGGCGTAGAGGCCGAACATCACCAGGCCCTGGAAATCGATGACGCCGGCCAGGGTGCGCTGGGGCACGAACGCCGAGATGATCAGGGTGTAGACCGGAATGCGCGCCGAGCAGGTCATCAGCGGCGCCACCAGGATGGTGGCCAGGCGATCCCGGCGGTTCTCGATCACGCGCGTCGCCATGACGCCCGGGATCGCGCAGGCGAAGCTCGAGAGCAGCGGAATGAAGGCGCGGCCGTGCAGCCCGGCGCCGCCCATCACGCGATCCATCAGGAAGGCCGCGCGGGCCATGTAGCCGAAGTCTTCCAGCAGGATGATGAAGGTGAACAGGATCAGGATCTGGGGCAGGAACACGAGCACGCTGCCGACGCCGGCGATGACGCCGTCGGCGATCAGCGAGCGCAGCATGCCCGCTGGCAAGGTCGTGGCGACTAGCGCGCCGAGCCAGGCGAAGCCGTCCTTGATCAGCTCCATCGCCGGGGTCGCCCAGCTGAACACCGCCTGGAACATCAAGAACAGCACGGCAAGCAGGATGACGACGCCGGCGACCGGATGGAGCAGCACGCGGTCGAGCCGCGCCGTCCACACCGCAGGCCGCCCGCTGCGGCGCACCGCCAGCTGGAGGATGCGGTCGGCCTCGCGGTGGGCGTCGCGGATCTCGGCGGTCGACGGCTCGGTCCAATCGGAGCTGCCCGGGGCCGACGTGACGTCGGCCAACCCATCAAGCTTTCGCATCAGCTCGAGCGTGCCGCCCTTGCGCACCGCGACGCTGGGCACCACCGGAATCGCCAGCGCGTTCGCGAGCGCGTCGAGATCGATCTCGAGGCCGCGGTGGCGCGCGATGTCGAACATGTTGACCGCCAGGATCAAGGGGCGGCCGACGCGCTTCAGCTCGAGCACGAGGCGCAGCACCTGACGCAGGTTGGTGGCATCGGCGACGCACACCACGGCATCGGGGGCAGGCTCGCCGGCTTGGCGGCCGAGCACGACGTCGCGCGTGATCGCCTCATCGGGGCTGCGCGCGCGGTCTTGCCGCAATTCGGATTGCCGACCAGGGCGATGCGCGACGGCGGCGGGTTGGCGAGATCGACCACGGGGCTCGGGTCCTGACGCGCCCTCGGGCGCCGACGGGGTTAGCGCGCGGGCTCGGCCAGGATGGCGTTGGCCTCGCGCCGGCGCAGCGCGACCACGGTCTCGTTGACCCGGATCGCGATCGGGTCGCGGCCGACCGGGCCCTCGTACACGACCTCGACCGGTGCGCCCTCGACGAAGCCGATCTCGAGCAGGCGGCGCTCGAGGTCGCCTGCGTCCGGCCCGCCGACGCGCACGATGCGGCCGCGGAAGCCCTTGCTCACGTTGCCCAAATTGACAACGGGGCGGTCGGCGTCAAGGCGGGCGGCGCTTTCAAAGGGCATGGCACTCGAATCCAGCAGGCCAACGGTTGTTATTAATAATCGTTCTCAACGGCGTTGCCAAGCCCCACTAGGCCCGGGGACATGCGGTGGGCGCAGGGCTGACATCGCTAAAGAGTCGCCCACCCGCACCTCGAGCCGCATTGCGCCAGATCAAGGCGTATCGTGGGGCGCTACCGGGTCGCCACGCCGATGGGGTTTAATCGGCTCGATCGAGCGGCGATGGCGAAAGGGCAAGAAGGCATGGACCTGACCGACCAGATCCCGGACCGCGACCTGCCGTTCTCCAAGCTGCTCGGCATCGAGTTCGTCAGCGCGACCAAGGACAAGATCGTCGCCACCCTGGTGGTGCGTCCCGACCTGTGCACCGCCTTCGACACCGTGCATGGCGGCTGCCTGATGGCGTTCGCCGACACCCTCGGCGCCACCGGCACCATCGTCAACCTGCCGCAGAACGGCCGCACGACCACGATCGAGAGCAAGACCAACTTCATCGCGCCGGCGCCGGTCGGTACCCGGCTGATCGGCGAGGCGACCCCGATCCACCGCGGCAGGCGCACGCAGATCTGGCAGACCCGGATCGCCACCGAGGCCGGCCGCCTGGTCGCCCTGATCACCCAGACCCAGATGGTTCTTTAGCGCGGTGGGCCGGCGCCCCGGCCGCGCGAGGCTTCGCCGTCGGCGACGCCTGGTATCGCGACAAACCGCTGCCGCGCCGCGCCATCGCCTCGGCACAGTGGCGTCGGCCAGGTCGAGGCGAGGCGATGACTGAGACGGCGACCCCACATCCGGGCATCAAGCGCCTCGCGAGCGCTGGGCTGAGCGCCAACCTGGTCGGCATCGGCTTGGCGCGCTTCGCCTACACGCCGCTGATCCCGGTGTTGATCGACGCCGCGTGGTTCACCCCGGCCGAGGCCGCCTATCTCGGCGCGATCAATCTCGTCGGCTATCTCGCGGGCGCGCTGGCGGCGCGGCCGGCCGGCGCGCGCTGGCCGGCGGCGGTCGTGTTGCGCGCCATGATGCTGCTCGCGACCGCGGCGTTCTTCGCCTGCGCGGTCAATTTCGGCTTCGCGTGGTTCGCGGTGTGGCGCGGCGGCGCCGGGATCGCGGGCGGCGTCATCATGGCGCTGGCGGCGCCGACCGTGCTGCCGTTCGCCGCGCCGGCGCGGCGCGGCCTGACCGGCGGCGTCATCTTCAGCGGCGTCGGGCTCGGCGTCGCGGCCTCGGGAAGCCTGGTGCCGCTGCTGCTCGGCTGGGGCCTGGTCGAGACCTGGGCCGGCCTCGGCGTGCTGTCCGCCGGCTTGTCCCTGTTCGCCTGGCACGGCTGGCCGCGTGGTACGCGCGCCATGCCGGCGTCGTCCGGCCGGCTGGCGATGCCGGGCGCTTCACCGGCAACCCGCGCGCTGCTGGTCGAATACGGCCTCAACGCCGCGGGGCAGGTGCCCCACATGGTGTTCCTGGTCGACTTCATCGTCCGCGGCCTCGAGCGCGACCTGGCGACCGGCGCGCGCATCTGGATCGTCTACGGCGTCGGCGCCGTGATCGGTCCGCTGCTCACCGGCCGCCTCGCCGATCGCGTCGGCTTCGGCCGGATGATGCGTTACGCCGTGGTCATTCAGATCGCCGCCATCGCGCTGCTGCTGGTTTCGACCGGCACGCCCGCGCTCGCGCTGTCGAGCCTGCTGGTCGGCGGCCTGACGCCGGGTCTCGTCCCGGTCGTGTTCGGGCGGGTTCAAGAGCTGACGCGCGTCCCGGCGACGACGCAACGCGTCTGGAGCGGCGCCACCACTGCGTTCGCGCTCGGCCAGGCCGCCGGCGCCGCCCTGTGCGCCGAGCTGTTCGCGCGCACCGGCAGCCATCAGCCGTTGTTCGTCGCCGCGATCG
>JACQAI010000527.1 GCA_016195115.1 Pseudomonadota bacterium | reverse complement strand
TCGAGGGTTTCAGGTTCGATGAATTGATGACTGACGACGACAAGCTGGAGGCGTTCGTGCGCCAAGCCGCGATCGGCGTGTGGCACGCGTCGTGCTCGTGTCGCATGGGCAGCGACGGCGATCCGATGGCGGTCACCGACTCCGCCGGACGGGTACGCAGCGGCATCGGCGGTCTGCGCATCGTCGATGCCTCGATCTTCCCGGTCGTGCCGTGCGCCAACACCAACTTCCCGACCCTGATGTCCGCCGAGAAGATCGCCGACGCCGTGCTAGCGGGGCACTGAGCGAGCGATCCGTCAGCGGCGCTCGGGCAGGCGGGCACGGTCGTGGGGCGCCGAAAAATTCTGCTCGGGACCGAGCGGGATGATACCGGTCGGGTTGATGTGCGGCATGCCCTGATAGTAGCCGGCCTTGATGCGCGCGAGATCGACCGTCGCGGCGATGCCCGGCATCTGATAGATCTCGCGCAGATAGTTCGACAGGTTGTGGTAGTCGACGAGCCGCCGCTGGTTGCACTTGAAGTGGCCGTGATACACCGCATCGAAGCGCACCAGGGTCGGGAACAGGCGCACGTCGGCCTCGGTGAAGCGATCGCCGACCAGCCAGCGCTGCGCGCCGAGGCGCCGCTCGAGCGCGTCGAGCGCGTCGAACAGCTTGGCGAAGCTCTCCTCGTAGGCGGCCTGGCTCTTGGCCATGCCGCAGCGATAGACGCCGTTGTTGACCGCGTCGTAGACGAACCGGTTGATGTCGTCGATCTCGCCGCGCAGCGCCGCGGGATAGAGGTCGAGCGCCGCGTCGCCGTAGGCGTCGAACGCGGTGTTGAGCATGCGGATGATCTCGGACGATTCGTTGTTGACGATCGTCCGGGTGCGGCGGTCCCACAGCAGCGGCACAGTTGCGCGCCCGGTGTAGTCGGCGCGGGCGGCGCTGTAGACCTGATGGACGTGGAACGTACCGTCGACCGGCGCCAAGTCGTCGAAGCCGCGCGAGTAGGCCCAGCCTTGCTGCTTCGGGCGGTCGGATTCGAGCAGCGGCAGCACGCCGCCGAGCCGCTTGAGCGCGCGCACGATCACGGTGCGGTGCGCCCATGGGCAGGACGGCGCGGTGACCAGCTGGTAGCGGCCGGGCTCGGCCTTGAAGCCGGACGCGCCGTCTTGTGTGACGCGGTCGCGGAACGCCGAATCGGGCCGCACGAAGCGGCCGTCGGCGGCGGTGATCGCGGCGCCGTCGTCGTCGGTCCAGCGTCCGTTCAGCAGCATGCCCATGGCTCGAGCTCTCCCGCGTCAGGCCGGCAGCTAGCTAAGCGCGCGGGGGCGCCGCGGTGCAAGCGGCCGCCAGGCGGCTCGCGGCATTAAATGAGCCGCGGCAAGTCCCGGGACGCGGTTAAACAAATACGAGACTTTTTTCCGGTTCTGCCCCAACATGTTGAGGCTGCGCAGCGGACGGGGAGCGAAGCGCGATGGCACCAGGGACGAGCGGGGCGCGGCGATGACGCGGGGCATGCTCGATCCGGCGTTAGCCGCCCTCCTGGCCCAGCAGGCCGGCAACGAGCGCAAGGACGACCGCCACAAGATCGACATCGACGTCCAGGTGTCGTTCGGCGCCTTCGCCATCGATTTCAAGATCCGCGACATCTCGGCCTCGGGCATCTCGCTCGAGACCCACGGGCTGATGAACTTCAATGTCGGCGATCCGTGCGTGCTCAGCCTGCCGGGCCACGGCGACGTCGAGTCGACCGTGGTCGCGGTCAAGGGCGACACCTTCCACCTGCGCTTTCTCAAGACCAACCACGAGCTGGTCGAAGCCTTCATCCGCGAGCATACCGGCGGTTAGCGCGGCCCCCGGCGGCGCGAGCCGAAGCCCGATGCGCCAAATGTTGTACGAATGTTAACGATTCGCGCCCTACGCTAGAGCGATGTTCGAGGCCTATTTCAAAGCCCTGTTGGCGCGCAACCACATGATCACCGAGACGATGATCCGCAACCAGCAGATCATCGCTGAAATGTTCTCGCGCAATCTCGATTTCGGCGCCGATTTCCTGCACCACCAGATGCGGGTGTTCTCGATCGTCACCCAGTGGCGCGACCCCGGCCCGCATGAGCCGGCCGATCCCGCCCCGGAGGCGCCTGCCGCCGAAGCCGCAGAGACCGAGGCGCCGCCCCCCGCCCTGAAGGTCGTTCAGACCCGGCGCTAGTTCCTTCGGCTGCCGCGCGAGTTAGAGCGCTCGCGCCTTCGGCGGCCGCGCCGCTAGGCGGCCGCCTGCCGGGCGACGGCAGTCAGTGACGCCATCGCGGCGGCAACGCCGCCCTTGCCGTGCGGCACGCCGACCAGCTCCATCGCCATCTCGACCGCCGCCAGGGCGCCGAGCAGCATCGGCTCGTTGAGATCGCCCATGTGGCCGATGCGGAACACTCGGCCAGCCAACGGCCCGAGCCCGGTGCCGAGCTGGACGTTGAAGCGCTCGTACGCGAGCCGGCGCACCGCCTCGGCATCGTGGCCCTCGGGCACCAGCACCGAGGTCACCGAGTCGGAGTAGACCCGCGGATCGGCGGCGAACAGCTGCGGCCCGTCGTTCTGCTGCCAGGCGCGCACCGCGGCGCGCGTCGCCTCGGCGAGCTTGTGGTGGCGCGCGAACACCTGATCGAGCCCCTCCTCCTCGAGCATCGTCAGCGCTTCCTGGAGGCCGAAGAAGAAATGCACCGGCGCGGTGCCGGGAAAGCGCGCCTGGCGCGTGCCGGCGAGCAATGGCCGCCAGTCCCAGTAGCCGCGCGGCATGGCGGCGTGCTCGACGGCCTTCAAGGCTTTGGCGCTGGCCGCGGTGTAGCTCATGCCCGAGGGCAGCATCAGGCCCTTTTGCGAGCCGCCGACCACGACGTCGACACGCCATTCGTCCATGCGGAAATCGAACGACGCGAGCGACGAGATCACGTCGACCATGAAGAGCGCCGGATGATCGGCGCGGTCGAGCGCGTGCCGCACCTCGGTCACGCGGTTGGCAACACCGGTTGATGTTTCGTTGTGGACGAGCAGCACGGCCTTGATGTCGCGCGCGCGATCGGCGGCGAGCCGCGCCTCGACCGCGCCGGCGTCGGCGCCGCGCCGCCAGTCGGTCGACAGCACCTCGACTTCGAGGCCGAGCACGCCGCCGAGCTTGGCCCAGCCACCGGAGAAATAACCCGACTCGAGCGCCAGCACCTTGTCGCCCGGCGACAGCACGTTGACCAGCGCGGCTTCCCAGGCGCCGTGGCCCGACGCCGCATAACTGAGCACGGCATGCTCGGTCTTGAAGACGCGCTTGAGGCCGTCGGTGCAGCGCTCCGCGATGGCGCGGAACTCGGGGCCGTTGAAATCGAGCACCGAGCGGTCCATCGCGCGCAGGATACGGTCCGGAATGTTGGTCGGACCGGGGTTCTGGAAGAACTGCCGTCCGCGAATCACCGCCATGTGCTTGGCTCCGGGGTTTGGAAAGCGGGCACTCTATGCGAGCCGCGGACCGGCGGCCCAGTGAAAATCTCTCGGATGCGAGAAACTTTTCGACGCTCGCTGGGCTGCGCCCCTGCCGCGCGTTGGTGGCGCTCGCGGGGGTGCGCCCCTGCCGCGCTCAGCGCTTGGTCATCAAGCGTTCGATGGCACGCCGCGCATCGCGGCGCAGATTGCCGAAGCGGCCCGCCAGGCTCTTGTCGGACAGCCGGACCACCACGGCGTCGGTGAGGTAATCCTGCGGCTGGCCGTCGACCTCGATCATCAACGTCAGATAGACGCGCTGGCGCGCGATGAGATCGCCTTCGTAGGCGCCGAGCAGAAACCCGGTGGTGCTGACGTTGGCGAGCGGGAAGGTCTTGCTGTCGACCTTGGCGCTGGCGCGCTTGAGCGCGATGCGCGGCGCGTGCCGGCGCTCGGCGACGGCTCCGGTGGCCTTCTTGCGTGACGTGAACACGGGGTTCGGTCCTTCGACTGTCGAGCGCGGCTAGTGGACGGTCCGGGGGATCAGCACCCGCTCGACGCTCGAGACCAGGGCGGCGAGGCGGAACGGCTTGGCGAGCAGCACGCCCTGGCCGGGCCGCGTGGCGAGCCGGCGTTCCTGCGAGCGCGCCGAGATGTAGAGCAGCCGCAGGTCCGGGCGCAGCGCGCGCGCCCAGGCGCTGAGGGCGAAGCCGTTGGCGTCGCGCAGCACGATGTCGGTGATCATGAGGTCGAAATCGACCTGGCGCAGCAGCGCGCGCGCCGCCGGCGCCGATTCGGTGGTCAGCACACTGCACCCGACGGTGCCGAGTACGGACGCGATCAACTCGAGGATCTCGAAGTGGTCGTCGACCACCAGCACCTTGCGGCCGCGCAGCCGCTCGGCCGCATCGCCGCTCTCGGATTGATCTGCCTGGTTCGCGCCTGGCGCCATTCGCGTACCCCGACGCGCCGCCCCCGGGGCGCGGGCGGGATAGTGCCCGTGCTCATCCAACCGTTGCAAGCAAAAAAAGTTTAGTTTTAAATGATGACATCTAAAATCGTATATTTAATTGTATATGATCTATGATGTATCTCAATAAAAAAATCGACTGAGTTACGTCTACGGGACGATCGTCTAGGGTTACGCAGGAAATTACTAAAGTTTGAGCGATGTATGTCAGGACGGTCGCCGGCATCAAGGCTGGAAACTACACGGCTGACTTTCGTGACACGCGTCGCGGTGTCCCGAAGCTTTCGGTCGACCGGCTGAGCGGCGTCGGGGCGTTGCTCGAGGCGGCGATCACGCAGAGCAACGCGAACTAAGCGTCGGGAGCCGACGGAGCGGCAACGTCGATGGCGACGATCCTGGTAGTCGATGATGAGCCCGATGTGCGCGAGCTGGTCGCCGCGGTGCTGACCGAGGCCGGCCACGCCGTGCTGACCGCGCAGGATGGCGCCGAAGCGATCGAGCTGATCGATCGCACGCCGGCGATCGAGCTGGTGTTCACCGACCTCGTGATGCCGCGCATGGACGGCATCGAGCTCGGCGACATGGCGCGCGCGCGCCGGCCCAACATCAAGATCCTCTACACCACCGGCTATATGGACTTCGCGCGCTCGAAGAACGGCAACGGCGCCGTGCACGGACCGATCCTGGCCAAGCCCTATCGACCGTCACAGCTGATGGCCGAAATCAAGACGCTACTGGCCTAAGCGGCAGGGGGCGTAGCCCCCGCGAGCGTCGCGTTATAGAAGGGGCGCAGTCCCCGCCCGCGCCAGCGGCAAGCTCACCGTCACGACGGTGCCGCGACCCTTGACGCTGTCGATGCTGAGGCTGCCGCCGAGCAACGCGGTCAGACGCTGGGCCAGCGGCAGGCCGAGCCCGATGCCGTCATGACGCCGTTCGAGGCTGCCGTCGACCTGACTGAACGGCGCCAGCGCCAGCGCGATCTCGGCGTCGGTCATGCCGGGCCCGCTGTCGGCGACCACGAACGCGACGCCGCGGTCGGCCGTGGCGCGGGCGCGCAACGTTACCGTGCCGCCGGTCTCGGTGAAGCGCGCTGCGTTCGACAACAGCGCGACCAGGATTTGCTCGACGCGGCTTTGATCGGCCGCGATCGCCGGCAGATCGGCGGCGCAATCGACCGCGAAGCCGAGCGCGCGCGTCGCCATGCGCTCGCGCGCCTGCGCGGCGCAGCGCTCGACCAGCGCGCGCGGTGCGACCGCCCCAATGTCGAGCACCAGCCGTCCGGCCTCGGCGGCGGCGAGATCGAGGATCGCGCTGACGACCTCGAGCAGATGGCGGCCGCTGGCCCGGATGGTCTCGATGTAGAGCGCCTGCCTGGCGCTCAGCGGCCCGGCGACGCCGGCGGTCAAGAGCTCGGCATAGCCAATCACGGCGTTGAGCGGTGTGCGCAACTCGTGGCTGGTATTGGCGAGAAACGCCGACTGCGCGCGGCTGGCCGCGGCCAAGCGCAGCAGCGTCGTGGTAGTGTCGATGTCGCGCTGCCGCCGCGCACGCCACAGCTCGCCGGCAAGCCCGCCGACGGCGGCGCTGAGCGCCCCCAGGGCAATCCAGGGGCCGAGTGGATCGTTCCAGGCGGCGGCAATCCAGGCGCCGGCCAGCACCGCCAGCGCCAGCGCCCCCCAGCCCCAGCGCGGCATCCGCGCGCCACGATACCACGCCGGTCGCGGCGCGGCGGCGGGGTCCGACGCAGTGTCGATCGCAGCCAGGGGCGAAGCGAGGGCCATCCGACCTCCAAGACGGGTCGGCGACGACATGACCACGCCAAGCTTAAGCCAGGTTTACGGCCAGAACGGCCAGAGCGGCAGGGGCGTAAGCCCCGCGAGCGACCAAAAAATCCAACGCGGGCTTTGGGGCACTCGCGGGGGCTGCCCCCCTGTCGCGCTAGTCGGCCGGCGCCGCCTCGGCGGCGGGGTCGTGCACGGTCACGACCAGCAACCCGACGATGATCACGAGCAGCACCGCGGCGCTGACGCCGAGCGAGGCGTGCACGCCGATCAAGGTACCACCGAGCCCGACCGTGACGCCGCTGAACGCGCGCAGGCCGAGCCCCGCCATGTTGTACAGCCCGATGACGCGGCCGCGGATCGCCGCTGGCGCGTGCAGCTGCACCAGGGTCTGCGACATCGCGTTGAAGGCCAGGCTGACGAAGCCGGCGACGAACAGCAGCGCCAGCGCCAGCGCGTACGACGTCGCGAACGCGAAGCCGCCGACCGCGGCGCACCACAGCATGGCGAGCCACAGCGCGGTGCGCGGCCGCGGCCGCAACAAGTTGCGGCCTTCGAGCACGATGCCGGCGGCGAGCGCGCCGGCGGCGTCGGCGGCGAGCAGCAGGCTGTAGGTCATGTCGGCATCGCCGTGGCCGAGGTCCTGCGCGTAGGCCGGCATCTGCGCCTGATAGCCGCTGCCGATGATCAGCGAGGCGAAGCCGACCAGCACCGTCATGCTCACGATCGTGCGGTTGCCGGCGATGTCGCGCACGGTCAATGCGATGTCGGCGAAGCCGCGCACGGCGCGCGACGGCACCACGGGCCCGGTGCGGAAGCGCGGGCCGTACGGCGCCCGCCACAGCCACCAGATCACCGGCAGATAGAAGGCGGCGTTCAACAGGATGCCGTGGGCCGGACCGAACAGGCTCAAGATCGCGCCGCCGACCGCCGGGCCGAACAGCAGGCCGAGCCAGCGCGCGGTGGCGCCCAAGCGTACCGCGCTGGGCAGCTGCGCCGCGCCGACGATGTCGTGGATCAAGAGCTGGCCGGCGGGCGCCCACAGCACGCCGGCCATGCCGTGGATCGTCAGCAGCACCGCGGCGTGCCACATCTCCAGGGTATCGGTGACGAACAGCACGCCCCAGCCGAGCGACGCGATCATGAACAGCACCATGCCGAGCTGGATCAGGCGGCGCGGATCGAAGCGGTCGGCGAGCGCCCCGGCGTAGAACGACAGCAGCAGGAACGGCACCCAGTGCGAGATCACCGCGAAGCCGCCGAGCGCCGGCGAGTGGAATTTCTGGAACATCATCCAGTAGCTGATCACGTGCTCGACCGAGTCGGCCATCATGGCCAGCGCCGAGGTCAAGAAGTAGGCGCGGTAGCCGGGCAGGCGCAGCGCCGCGAAGGATTGCGGCGGCGGGCTCGGCCCGGCGTTCGGGGTTGCGGTCAACGGAGTCCTTTCGGGTTCTGGGCAGCGGGGTGGGGCTGGCCGACGGCGCGGGCGGGCCCGGATTATTCCTTCCAGGCCGGCGCGGCGGCTAGCCGCTTGCCGGGGCGAGCTCATCGAACGAGGCGCGGTGGGTCCTACTTCGATATATCTAAATCCTATCGTTGTGCGGAGATGCCGTCAAGCGTGGTTTCAGCCGCGACCTAAGATTGCGGTAAGCCTGGGGTGCCACCCTCGCGGCCCTCTTGGTTCCGCGCCAGCGGGGGAGGCGGCCATGACGGCTCTGCACGATCCTACGACCAAGCTCCAACCCCAGATCGTCGATCTCGCCGGCTTTCGCCGCGCCGCGACGGCGCGGGATCGCGTGACGGCGGCGCCCGCGGGCGCCGATGCACCGCCCGTCGACACCGTCGTCGTCCAATTTGCCGACGCGGCGCGGCGGCTGCGCCCGCACGGCGCGCCGGCGACGGGCGCCGACGGCTTCGAGCTCCTGCCGGCGTGCGAGCATCTGGTCACCAGCTTCCGCACCATGCACGAGGCGGTGATCGAGCTGGTGGTGAGCTGCCGCGAGCTCGAGACCGCGCCGGCGCGCAAGCCCGCGAGCACCGAGGATGTCATGCTCGGCCTCGCCATCCTGTCGACCGCGACCGAGCGCTTTCAGCAGCAGTTGGCCGCCACCATCGACTCGGCGTTTCGCTGAGCCGCTCATCGGCCGCGACGGGGATACCGCGCGCTCGCGCCCCGTAATCTGAGATCGTCGGTAGTTGTCTCAACCAACGTGCGCCGCAGCCCGGCGCGGACGGGCGATCTCGTGGTGGCACGCATCGCGACGGTGGCGTTCCAGGGCATCGACGTCCTCGAGATCGACGTCCAGGTGCAGATGTCGAGCGGTACCGTGGTGTTCAACGTCGTCGGCCTGCCCGACAAAGCGGTCGGCGAGAGCCGCGAGCGCGTGCGCGCGGCGCTCGCCGCGCTCGGGCTCGCGGTGCCGGCCAAGCGCATCACCGTCAACCTGGCGCCGGCCGACGTGCTCAAGGAGGGCTCGCACTTCGACCTGCCGATCGCCGCCGGCCTGCTGGCCGCGATGGGCGTGCTGCCCGAGGACGCGCTGCAGCGCTACCTCACGCTCGGCGAGCTCGCGCTCGACGGTCAGATCACCGCGGTCGCCGGCGTGCTGCCGGCGGCGTTCGCCGCCGCCAAGGCCGAGCGCGGCATCATCTGCCCGGCGGCGTGCGGCGGCGAGGCGATGTGGGCGGGCGAGCTCGAGGTGCTGGCGCCAACCTCGCTGATCGCGCTGATCAACCACTTCAAGGGCACCCAGGTCTTGAGCGCGCCGACACCGGAGCTCGCCGCGGAGCCGGCGGCGGCGCCCGATCTCGCCGACATCAAGGGCCAGGAGAGCGCCAAGCGCGCGCTCGAGGTCGCCGCCGCGGGCGGCCACAATCTCCTGATGATCGGCCCGCCCGGCTCGGGCAAGTCGATGCTGGCGGCGCGCCTGCCCGGCCTGTTGCCGCCGCTCGAGCCGGCCGAGGCGCTCGAGGTCAGCATGATCCACTCGGTCGCCGGCCTGCTCGCGGGCGGCCGGCTGATCCGCCGCCGGCCGTTCCGCGATCCGCACCACTCGGCCTCGACGCCGGCGCTGGTCGGCGGCGGCGTGCGCGCGCGGCCCGGCGAGATCTCGTTGGCGCATCGCGGCGTGCTGTTCCTCGACGAGCTGCCGGAGTTCGCGCGCGGGACTCTCGAATCGCTGCGTCAACCGATCGAATCTGGCCGCGCCGTGGTCGCGCGCGCCAACGCCCACGTCGCCTATCCGGCGCGCGTCCAGCTGGTCGCGGCGATGAACCCGTGCCGCTGCGGGCATTTGGACGATGCGTCACTGGGGTGCGGCAGAGCACCAAAGTGTGCCCAAGAATACCAATCGAAGATCTCGGGCCCGCTGTTCGACCGCATCGATCTGCATGTCGAGGTGCCGGCGGTCGGCGCCGCCGATCTCAACGTCGCGGCACGCGTGCGCGCTGCGCGCACGCGTCAGCAGGCGCGCTATCGCGGGCGAGCGCCGGCGATCGCCTGCAACGCCGAGCTCGACGGCCAAGCGCTGACCGATCACGCCACACCCGAGGCCGACGGCATCACGTTGCTGACGCAGGCCGCCGAGCGCTTGAAACTGTCGGCGCGCGGCTACCACCGCGTGCTGCGCGTCGCGCGCACGCTCGCCGACCTCGACGCGGCCAACACCGTGCGCCGCGTCCACGTCGCCGAAGCGCTGAGCTACCGCCGCATCGCGCCGGCGCGCTAGCGCCGCGATCTCCCGTCACGCCAGCGGCGGTGGCAGTCGCGCGTGGTCGTCGATCAGCACGACGCGATGCGGCGGCTCGCGGCCCCAGGTCCAGAACACGGCGTTGCGGTCGGCGCTCGTGGCACCGGCGGCGAAGCTCGGCACGATGATGCCAGCAATGCCATCGGCGCGCAGCCGGTCGGCGATGATCCAGCTTGGCGGCGTGCCGCCCGCGTCGGCGATCGCCTCCCACGCGCACGCTAGGTCGTCGGCCGCGATGTGCTGCGCGCGCAGCGCTTCGTCATCGGTGAGGTCGAGGACGTCGGCGCAGTCGACCTCGTACGCGCACAACGTGAGGGGCTGGGTCTTGCGCGCGAATCCCTGCTGGGCCTCGAGCCACGCGGTCTCGAACCGCAGCGCGGTGTAGAGCGCCGGCTGATCGACGCGATTGAAGCGGCCGCCGTGGCGCGCGGCGCCGGCGCCGGACAGCGGATCGAAGGCCCAGTGCGGATGGTGCGCACGGAATACCGTGCGCGCCATCGCGGCAGCCGAAGGCGCGA
>JACQAI010000595.1 GCA_016195115.1 Pseudomonadota bacterium | reverse complement strand
GTGGTCATGGGCTCAGTGCATGCCGCAGCCGGGCGGTCTTCTTCATACCAACCATATTGACATAATAATACCCAACGGATATATAAACGCCCATGATCGACCCCCGCCGACTCGCCGCGGATGTCGTGGCGCCGTCCGTTCCAGCCGACCGCGACGCCGCGCTGCGCGGCCCCTGCATTCGCCCTGCATTTGCAGGCGTGCGACGGTCGCGAGCGATATCGACATCATCCCTTCCCCGCGCGCAGCGTGGGGGAGGGCAGGGTGGGGGCCCACCCGGGCCACGAGGCAACCTGCCGCGCGTAAGAGGAGAGTTCGCCCCCACCCGGCGAACCGCTGCGCGGTTCGCCGACCTCTCCCATGCGCTGCGCGCCCGGGGGAGGGATCGGGTCAACGCGATGTCGGCGCCGCCGGGGCGCTGGACCAGGGCGATGCCCTGCATTCGGCCTGCATCTGCAGGCGAATGGCAATTTGGCAGGGCGATCCGCCGAGACGCGGCGCCCGCGGACCCGGTGCAGGCGCGCCCTGTTTTCGCCCTGTTCGAACAGGCCCAGCGGTACCCCGGGAGGGCATCAGCCGAGCAGGCCGGCGGCGCGCGCGATCGCGTGGATGCCGCGCGCGCCGACGGTCTCGGGCAGCACGTCGGCGACGCGGCCGGCGCTTGTGAGCGCTCGGGCGTAACGCCGGCACAGCGCCGGTGCCCCGACCAGCAGGATCGGCGCGTCGGCCGGCACGGTTGCCAACGCGCTCGCGATCTCGTCGCCGATCAGCAGGCCGGACAGATACGACGCGAGGTGCGGCTCGGCGATGCGCGCGAACAGTCCGGCGGCGCGGGCGCTGAACAGATGATGGAGCAGGCCGCCGGGCGCGGCGGCGCGCGCCAGCCCCTGGTCGAACGTGTCGTCGTCGTCGACGTCGTCGCGCATCAGGCGGCCCAAGATGCTGTGCTGGCGCAGCACCGCGAACACCTCGCCGGTCATGTAGGTGCGGAAGCGCACGATGCGGCCGCCCGCGGCGAGCGCCCACTTGGCATGGGTGCCGGGCAGGCACAGCACGGCGTCGGCGACGCCGCGCGCGGCCAGCGCGCCGACGATCTGCGCCTCCTCGCCGCGCATGACGTCGACCGTCGCATCGTCCGACCAGCGCACGCCGGGCACCAACCAGACGTCGCCGGCCTGCGCGGTCGGATGGCGCAGCAGCGCCGCGGCGAGCTCGGCGGCGCCGGCCGGGCAGGGCGCGTAAGGCGCCTCGACCCAGCCCTGGCGGCTGCCCACCATGCCGGCGGCGACGATCGGACGATCATCGCGCCAGTCGCCGAGCTGTTCGATCAGGGTCGCCTCGAACGCCCCGGGCGCGATCGTCAGGATGCCGGCGGCGGCGCTGCGCTGGTCGACCACGCGCCCGTCGGGCGCCAGGCGGAAGGCGCGGAACGAGCTCAAGCCCCAATCGAGTGCGATCACACGAGAGACCGTACGGGGCGGCGGCGAGCCCTGTCCACCGGGGCGGCACGGATTCTCTTTACGAACGCCGCGGCTCCGGGCATTCAGGAGGCGCCATGAATATTCTGTTCGTGCACCAGAATTTTCCCGGCCAGTTCAAGCACATCTGCCGGGTGCTGGCGGCCCAGGGCCGCCATCAGGTCGTATTCCTGACCAAGCCCAACGACAATCACATCCAGGGCATCCGCAAGGTCGTCTACACGCCGTCGCGGCCGGTCACGCCCAACATCCATCACTACATCGGCGAGTACGAGAACGGCGTGCTCCACGGCCAAGCGGTGGTGCGCGAGGCCATCAAGCTGCGCGAGAGCGGCTTCGTGCCGGACGTCATGATCGGCCACAACGGCTGGGGCGAGACGCTGTTCCTCAAGGACGTGTTCCCCAAGGCGCCGCTGCTCAGCTACTTCGAGTTCTTCTACCGCTCGAACGGCGCCGACGTCGGCTTCGATCCCGAATTCGTCACCAGCTTCGACGATCTGTTCCGGGTGCGCGCCAAGAACTCGATCAACCTCTTGGGCATGGACGCGGCCGACTGGGGCCTGTCGCCGACCGAATGGCAGAAGAGCCGCTACCCCGACTATTTCCGACCGCGCATCAGCGTCATCCACGAGGGCGTCGACACCGACGCGCTGGCGCCGCGCCGCTTCGGCCAGATCAGTCTGCCGAACGGCCGCGCCTTGGCGCCCGACGCCGAGGTCATCACCTATGTGTCGCGCAACCTCGAGCCCTACCGCGGCTTCCACATCTTCATGCGCGCGCTGCCCGAGATCCTGCGCCGCCGGCCCAAGGCCGAGGTCCTGGTGGTCGGCGGCGACGAGGTCAGCTACGGCCGGCGCCTGCCGCCCGGCGAGAACTATCGCGAGCGCCTGCTGGCCGAGGTCACGATCGATCCGGAGCGCGTGCACTTCCTCGGGCGCATCCCCTACGACGCGTTCGTCGGCGTGCTCCATGCCTCGTCGGTGCACGTCTACCTGACCTATCCCTTCGTGTTGTCGTGGTCGATGCTCGAGGCGATGTCGTGCGGCTGCCTGGTCATCGGCTCGGCGACGCCGCCGGTGCAGGAAGTCATCCGCGACCGCGAGAACGGACTGCTGGTCGACTTCTTCTCCACGAGCCAGATCGCCGACCGCATCGACGAGGTGCTCGATCATCCCGACCGCATGCAGGCGCTGCGCGTCGCCGCCCGCCGCACCATCGTCGAGCGCTACGATCTGCGGCGCCACTGCCTGCCGCGCTTCGCCGAGCTGATCACCCGACTGCTTGCCGGCCAGCCACCGCTGGTGCGCGCGCCGGCGCTTGCGAATGGACCACCGGCCTAGCGAAATCGGTGCGGGTACGCGCCCGCGCTGGTGGGACTTCCTCGCCCACATCTGGGCCCAGTTCACCGCCAATCATCTGTCGATCCTGGCCGCCGGGGTGGCGTTCTACGGCTTCCTGTCGCTGTTTCCGGGGCTGGTCGCGCTGGTTGCGCTCTACGGCCTGGTCGCCGACCCGGTCGTCGTCGAGGCGCACCTGGCGTCGCTTGGCGGCATCCTGCCGGACGCGGCTCAGAGTGTGCTGAGCGATCAGCTGAAGACGATCACGGCGCACTCGAGCACCAGTCTCAGCTTCGCCCTCGTGGTCAGCCTAGGGTTCGCCTGGTGGAGCGCCGCCGCGGCGATGAAGGCGCTGATGGAAGCGCTCAATATCGCCTACGGCGAGACCGAGCGGCGCAGCTGGTGGCGGTTCAACATCGAGGCGCTGCTGTTGACCTTGGGGGCGATCCTGGTGGTCATCGACGCCCTGGTCGGAGTCGTCGTCATGCCGATCGTGCTCAAGTTTCTCGATCGGCTCGGTCTGCCGTCGGAGGTCGGCGATATGCTGGCGTTCGCGCGCTGGCCGGTGCTGGCGGCGTTCATCCTGTTCGGCTTGGCCGTGCTCTACCGCTTCGGTCCCAGTCGCGCGCAGCCGACATGGCGGTGGCTCAGCCCGGGTGCCATCACGACCACGGCGCTGTGGCTGCTCGGCTCGGCGCTGCTGTCGTTCTACGTCGCCACCTTCGACACCTACAACCGGACCTACGGCTCGCTCGCCGCGGTCGTCATCCTGATGCTGTGGCTCGAGCTGTCGGCGTTCCTCGTCATCCTCGGCGCCCAGATCAACGGCGAGCTCGAACGCCGTGCTGCGGCGGCCGGCGGCGGTGGCGCCAAAAAGCCTTAAACTCTAGTAATTCCGGCGATTTTCCCGCACGAAACGCTTGAATGCGGCGTCCAGCCGCGCCAAATTCCGCGCCATGGAGATTTCCCGGAGTCGAGGCATGGCACCGTCGCGGTGCATCCGCCGTCTGAGCGCCGTGCTCGCCGTCGTGGTCGCGCTGGTCTTCGGGCTTGGCGCCGCGCCGGCGCTGGCCAAGGACGAGACCCTGCAGGAGGCTCAGAACACCCTCCTGATGCTCGGCTACAAGCCGGGCAAGTCGGACGGCAACGCGCGGCCGCAGACCACCCAGGCGCTGACCGAGTTCCAACGCGCCAACAAACTGCCGGCCACGGGCAAACCCGACGACGCCACCATGGCGGCGCTGCGCAACATCCGCGACACCAAGTTCTCGGGCTCGTTCGCCACGCCCAAGAGCGCCGATGCCGCGCCGCGCAAGATCCAGGTCGAGCCCAAGCCCCAGGCCCAGCCGGTCGACCCGGTCGCCGCGGCGCCGGTCGAGGCCGCTCCGGGCACCCGCGTGCTGTCCGGCTCGACCACCCTGTCGTCGGCCGCGTCGATCCCGCCGGCGCTGTTCGGCGGCGGCGCGCCGGGCACGACGACGGCGCCGCCGGCCGCGGCGCCGGCCGCCCTGACGAGCCCGGCACAACCGGAGCGCCAGCCGTTCCTCGGCATCGCGTCGTGGAACTGGGTGCTGCCGTTCCTCGGCATTCCGCTGTTCGGCTTCCTGTGGTGGTACGGCATGCGCCGCCAGGCGGGCGCGCCCGAGACCGAGACCGCCGAGCTCATGCAGGTGCGGCGCGAGCCCAACCTCGAGAAGGCCGCGGCGCCGGCCGCGGGACGCCGCGAGCCGACGCTCTAGCGCCCGGCGCGGCAGGGGCGAAGCCCCGCGAGCGCCAAACAAGGCCGGCTTTTTTTGCGCCGGCACGCCATGCGCCGGGCGGCCATGACAGCGGCACCGCCGAGGAGTATCGTTTTGGCCAGTCTCGACGTTGAGGGCGCACGGCAATGACCGTCTCGATCCGTCCGTTTCATCCGGGGTTCGCGGGCGAGGTGTCGGGCTGCGATATGACGCAGCCGCTGAGCCGCGAGGACGTCGCGGCGATCGACGCCGGCATGGACACGTACGCCGTCCTGGTGTTCCACGACCAGCGCATCACCGACGAGCAGCAGCTGGCGTTCACGCGCAATTTCGGCACGCTCGAGGTCTCGGGCATCGGCAACATCACCAAGCCGCACGAGTACCGCCTGAAGCCGGAGATGATCGACGTCTCCAATCTCGACCGCGAGCACAAGCCGCTGCCGCTCGACGATCGCCGCCGCATGTTCAATCTCGGCAACCGGCTGTGGCATTCCGACAGCTCGTTCCGCGCTATCCCGGCGAAGTACTCGCTGCTGTCCGGCCGCATCGTCGTCGACAAGGGCGGCAACACCGAGTTCGCCGACATGCGCGCCGCCTACGATGCGCTCGACACCGAGACCAAGGCCGAAATCGAGGATCTGATCTGCGAGCACTCGCTGATCTACTCCCGCGGGCTGCTCGGCTTCACCGAGCTCAGCGAGGAGGAGCGCGCCAAGTTCAAGCCGGTGCGCCAACGCCTGGTGCGCCGCCATCCGGTGACCGGCCGCAAGTCGCTGTTCCTCGCCTCGCACGCCGGCGGGATCATCGGCTGGCACATGCCGGAGGCGCGCGCCTTCCTGCGCGATCTGATCGACCACGCCACCCAGCCGCAGTTCGTCCACGTCCACAAATGGCGGCAGTTCGACTTCGTCATGTGGGACAACCGCCAGACCATGCATCGCGTCCGCCGCTTCGATGAGACCCTGGTTCGCGACGTCCGACGCACCACGGTCGCCGGCGACGCGCCGACCGCGGAGCAGGTCCAGGCGGCCTGAGCGCGATGGCGTTCACCGGGGTCTTCCCGATCGCGCCGACGCCGTTCTCCGACAGCGGCGATCTCGACCTCGCGGGCCAGCGCCGGGTGCTCGACTGCATGATCGACCAGGGGGTCGACGGCATCTGCATCCTGGCCAACTACTCCGAGCAGTTTTTGCTGACCGACGACGAGCGCGACACCTTGCTCGAGCTTTGCCTCGGCCACGTCGCGGGTCGCGTGCCCGTGATCGTCACGTGTAGCCATTTCAGCACCCGCATCGCCGCGGCGCGCGCGGCCAAGGCGGCCGCGGCGGGCGCCGCCATGCTCATGCTGATGCCGCCCTATCACGGCGTCGGATTGCGCGCCGACGAGGCCGGCATGCTGCAGCACTTCGCGGAGGCCGCCGCCGCCGCCGGGATTCCCATCATGGTGCAGGACGCGCCGTTGAGCGGCGTCGCCCTGTCGGTGCCGTTCCTGGTGCGGCTCGCGCGTGAGGTGCCCGCCGTGGGCTACTTCAAGATCGAGGTGCCGGGCACCGCGGCCAAGCTGCGCGGCCTGATCGAGGCCGGCGGCAGCGCCATCGAGGGGCCGTTCGACGGCGAGGAGTCGATCACCCTGATGGCCGATCTCGATGCCGGCGCCACCGGCACCATGCCGAGCGCGCTGCTGCCCGATCTCATCAAGCCGGTGCTGGCGCACCACCGCGCCGGCCGGCGCGCCGCGGCGGCCGAGGCCTACGCCGCCATCCTGCCGCTGATCAACTACGAGAACCGGCAATGCGGCCTGCGCGCGACCAAGACCGTGATGGCGGCCGGCGGCGTGATCAAGAGCGACGCCGTGCGCCATCCCCTGGAGGCGCTGCATCCGGCGACCCGCGCCGGCCTGCTCGAGCTCGCGCGCGCGCTCGACCCGATCGCGTTGCGCTGGGGCAAGTAGGGCGTTTCCCAAGCGTCGCTGCGCTTGCAATGACGGCGTGACGGTGTGTCAGCCGACCTTGGCGGACGCGGCTTGGATGACGGTCTGGTAGCTGATCGCCATCTGCCAGGCGCCGCCGCGCTTGACCCAGACGCGCGTGACGTGGATCGGCTTGCCGCTGTGCGGCTGGTGCAGGCAGGTCATCACGATCGTGTCGCCGTAGTCGTAGACCGTCGCCGAGACCAGCGGCGGCGGCGTCGTGCCGCCGCGATTGACCGCGGCGATGCGCGTCGGCTTGTCCTGGGCGCGGACGTTGCTCACCACCATGAACTCGTCGGCAACGTGCGGCGCCCACGCCGCGCCGTCGCCGGCGACGACCGCCCGCTCGAGCGCCTGCCAGGACTCGAAAACGGCGCGCTCGGCGGCGTTGCGCGGCTTGTAGGGCACAGTGCGGCACGGGTTGTCGCACTCGCCCGTCGCCGGTGCGGCGGCGCGCGGCGACTCGGTCACGGCGACCTCGTGATAGGCCAGCGCGCGCCAATGCTTGCGGCCCTTCGCCCAGACGCGCAGCGCGTAGACGTTGTCGAGCCGCGAGGTGATCACGGCGACCTGGCCGTAGAGATGGAGCTTGGGGTTGGCGCCGGCCTGGGCGCCGGGCTGGGGCAAGGCCTGCAGGAACGCCTTGGTGCCGAGGGTCCGACCGTCGCGATCGGTCCAGGCGAACTTGGGATCGAGCAGGGGATTGACCGCGGCGGCGTCGCCCTTGGTCAGCGCCACGAACAGGGCTTGATCGGCCTCGCGGACCATCTGGTCGTCGCGCTCGATCGCGCCGGCGGACGCGCCGACCGCCAGCAGCCCGGCGAGGGAGACGAGAGCCAGCAATGCGCGCCGCGTCATGGGCGATAGTCCTCCGGCTCGGGCAAACGGACGGGCCGCCGGGGACAATTCTGCGCGGATCGCGCCGCCCGAGGCAACCCGGGCGCCGACGCGTCCGCGCAACTGGTCGATCGATGTGGGAACGATGCTGCGGTGCTTACTGCCCCAGCGCTTTGCGCTTCCACAGCTCCCACGGGCGCGCCAGCTGGCCGTCGAGCGCCGGCGCCATCTTGGCGGCCTCTGCCTCGCTCAGGTAGGTCACGGGCCCGAGCTTCAAGGCTTCGGCCTGCAGGCGCGCGTTGGTCTCGGTGTAGACCGCGCGAAACACCACCTGGCGCACCGAATTGCCGACCGCGACCGAGCCGTGGCCGCGCATCAGCACCACCGGCTTGTCGGCCAACGTTGCGGCGAGCGCGCGGCCGAGCGCGTTGCTGCTGACCAGCAGGTCGCCGGCGCCGCCCGCCGTGTTGCGGATCTCGAACACCGGCACGCCGACGGCGAGGAACGCCGCCATGTGGTAGATCGGTTTCAGCCCGACCGGCGTGACGCTGAACGGGATGACGCCGGGCGAATGGCTGTGCACGATCGCCTTGACGTCGGGTCGCGCGCGATAGATCTCGCCGTGGATGAAGCGCTCGAGATAGACGCCGCGGCCTTGCGGGTCGATCGGTTTGCTGTCGACGTCGTACTCCAAAATATCGGCGGCGGTGACCAGCGCCGGCGCCATGTTGCGCGACAGCAGGAAGCGGCCGGGATCCTTGTCGTGGCGCGCGCTGATGTGGCCGAAGCCGTCGACCACGCCCTGGTCGAACAGGATGCGGTTGGCGGCGGCGAGGTCGTCGATCAGCTGCGGATCGGGGGCCTGAGCCTGGGCGGTGCCGAGCGCCAGACAGCACCCGACGAGCACGACGTGGCTGATGCGGGCCGGCATGGTCCCCTCCCTGACTTTCCCGGCAGCTTAGCCGGATCGGTGCCGGCCGCCTATTCCGGGATCGCGCCGTCCGGCACGAGGACGCCGCTGGCACGCGCGGCGTTGCGCACGTGGCGGGTCGCCATCAGGGTCGCGAGCGCGGCGTCGCCGTCGACCACGGCGGCCAGGATCATGGCGTGCTCGCGCCAGTCCTCGGGCGCGCGCGCTGGCGTGTTGCGCTGGAACACCAGCTCGGTGCGCTCGCGCAGCGAGCGCATGATGTCCTGCAGGATGCGGCTCGAGCCGGCGCGCGCCAGCAGCTCGTGGAACTCGCGGTTGAGCGCGGCGAGCTCGGCTTGGGTGCCGTGCTGCGCGGCGGCGTTGCCGCGCGCCAGCACCGC
>JACQAI010000045.1 GCA_016195115.1 Pseudomonadota bacterium | reverse complement strand
GCTCGATCTCGTGCTCGCCGGCGACCCGGCGCTGGTCGCCATCGTGCGGCTGTCGCTGCTCGTCAGCCTGTCGGCCACCGTCGCGGCGGCCGTCATCGCGATTCCGCTGGGCGCGCTGATCGCATTGACGCGCTTTGCCGGCCGCGAGGGCGTCATCGTGACGCTCAACGCGCTGATGGGTTTGCCGCCGGTGGTGGTCGGGCTGGCGATCTACCTCGCGCTGTCGCGCTCGGGGCCGCTCGGCGACTGGGGCCTCTTGTTCACGCCGCTCGCCATGGTGATCGCGCAGACCGTGCTGGTGACGCCGATCATCGCGGCGCTGGCGCGCCAGACCATCGAGGATCTGTGGGTCGAGTACCGCGACGAGCTGGCGGCGATGAACGTCGGCGCGGCGGGACGGGTCGCGACCCTGATCTGGGACGCGCGCTTCAGCCTGGTGACGGCGCTGCTCGCCGGCTTCGGGCGCGCCGCCGCCGAGGTCGGCGCGGTCATCATCGTCGGCGGCAACATCGACGGCTTCTCGCGCACCATGACGACGGCCATTGCTCTAGAAACATCAAAGGGCAACCTGCCGTTGGCGATCGGCCTCGGCGGCGTGCTGATCGCGATCGTGATCGCGGTCAACGCCGCGGCGTGGGTGGCGCGGCGCGCCGGCGAAAGACTGGCGGGCGCGTGATGCTGGCGCCGCTCGCCAACCTGCCGCTCGCGTTCGCCGACGTCACGGTGACGGCGGGCGCCGTGACCGTGCTCGATCGCGTGTCGCTGACCTTCGAGCCGGGCGCGCCGACCGTGCTGATCGGCCCCAACGGCGCCGGCAAGACCACCATGCTGCGCGCCGCGATGGGCTTGGTCGCGCCGACGCGCGGCCGCGTCAGCTACGGCGGGCACGCGCTCGGCGTGGCGCAGCGCCGCGCCATCGTGTTCCAGCGCCCGACCATGCTGCGCCGCTCGGCCGCCGCCAACCTGCGCTACGCGCTGGCGAGCGCTGCGGTGCCGCGCGCCGAGCGCGCCGAGCGCGCCGCCGACTTGCTGGCGCTGGTCGGGCTCGCCGGCCTCGGCGCGCGCCCGGCGCGACGCCTGTCGGGCGGCGAGCAGCAGCGCCTGGCGCTGGCGCGCGCGCTGGCGCGCGACCCGACCGTGCTGTTCCTCGACGAGCCGACCGCCAGCCTCGACCCCGCCGCGACCAAAGCGTTCGAGGACGTCATCCGCACCATCGCGGCGCGCGGCATCAAGGTCGTGATGGCGACCCACGACCTCGGCGAAGCCCGCCGGCTCGCCGGCGACGTCGTGCTGCTGCACCGCGGCCAGGTCGTCGAAACCGGCGCCGCCCCGGCATTCTTCGCCGCGCCGCAAACCGCCGAAGCGCGCCACTTCCTCGCCGGCGATTTGTTGGTGTGATGAAGACCACCCCTTCCCGCCTCCCCAACCGTCATCCCGGCGAAAGCCGGGATCCAGGAGTCGCGCGCGCAGCACCCGTCACTGGCCCCTGGGCCCCGGCTTTCGCCGGGGTGACGACATTATTTGGAACGGAGCCGTCATGGTGACTCGACGTATCGTTCTCGCGCTGACCCTGCTCGCACTCGCGGCGCCGGTGCGCGCCGAGGACAAGGCGATCGTGGTGGCGTCGACGACGTCGACCCAGGATTCCGGACTGTTCGGCCACATCCTGCCGCTCTTCACGGCCAAGACCGGCATCGCGGTGCGCGTGGTCGCGCAGGGCACCGGCCAGGCGCTCGACACCGCGCGGCGCGGCGACGCCGACGTCGTGTTCGTCCACGCCAAGGCGGCCGAGGAGAAATTCCTGGCCGAGGGTTTTGGCGTCAAGCGCTACCCGGTGATGTACAACGATTTCGTCGTGATCGGGCCGACCAGCGATCCGGCCGGCATCGCGGGTTCGAAGGATGTCGCCGCCGCGCTGCGCGCGATCAAGGACAAGGCCGCGCCGTTCATCTCGCGCGGCGACAAGTCGGGCACCCACCAGACCGAGCTCGCGCTGTGGCAGCTCGCCGGGGTCGACATCACCGCCAGCAAGGGCGCCTGGTACAAGGAGATCGGCCAGGGCATGGGCGCGGCGCTCAACACCGCGTCGGCGTCGAACGCCTACGTGCTGGCCGATCGCGGCACCTGGCTGGCGTTCCGCAACCGCGGCGCGCTCGCGATCGTGGTCGAGGGCGACTCCAGGCTGTTCAACCAGTACGGCGTCATGCTCGTCAACCCGGCGAAGCACCCGAGCGTCAAGCAAGCGTGGGGCCAAGCCTTCATCGACTGGCTGGTCGCGCCCGACGGCCAGCGCGCGATCGCCGCCTACACGATCGGCGGCGCGCAGCTGTTCTTCCCCAACGCCACCGTCCCGGGGGCTTAGGCCGATTGGCCGGGCGGCCGCGATCTGGTAGCATTTGCTGGAAATGCGCCGGATTGCACAGGCCCTGGTTGCAACCCTCATGGCGGTCTTCGCCGCCGCGTCGGCGCACGCCCAGGCCGAGAAGCGCATCGCGCTGGTGATCGGCAACGGCGCCTACAAGGAGGCGCCGCTCAAGAACCCGACCAACGACGCGCGCGCCATGGGCGCCAAGCTGAAGCAGCTCGGCTTCGAGGTGATCCTGCGCGAGAACGCCGCCCAGAAGGACATGAACCGGGCGATCACCGAGTTCACCGAGCGGCTGACCGAATCGCACGGCGTCGGGCTGTTCTACTACGCCGGCCACGGCATGCAGGTGAAGGGCCGCAACTACCTGCTGCCGGTCGACGCCCAGATCACCTCGGAGGCGTCGGTGCGCAACGAGTCGGTCGACGTCGACCAGGTGCTCGACGGCCTGGCGGCGGCCAACAACCAGCTCAACATGATCATCCTGGACGCCTGCCGGAACAATCCGTTCGAACGGCGCTTCCGGGGAAGCGCCGGGGGACTCGCGCAAGTCGACGCGCCCAAAGGCTCGCTGATCGCGTACGCGACGGCGCCCGGCAAGGTCGCGGCCGACGGCGACGGCGCCAACGGCCTCTACACCGCCGAGCTGCTGCGCGCGATCGACCAGCCGGGCGCGCGCATCGAGGACATCTTCAAGCGCGTGCGCGTCAACGTCGCGCGCGCCACCAACGACGCCCAGCTGCCGTGGGAGGCGTCGTCGCTGACCGGCGACTTCTTTTTCCGCGCGCCGGTCAAGGACGACAGCGCGGTCGAGCTGGCGTTCTGGCAGTCGGTGCAGAACAGCACGCGCGCCGCCGACTTCCAGGCCTATCTCGACCAGTTTCCCAACGGCCGCTTCACGGCGCTGGCCAAGAGCCGGCTCGCCGGCCTCGAGAGCCAGGCGCAGCAGCAGCAGCAGGCCACGCAGCAGCCGGCGACGCGCCAGGCCGCCGACAGCGCCGCGGTCGATCGCGCCACCGCCGCCGAGCGGCGCGCCAGCGAGGCCGAGGCGCGCCTGCAGGCGGCGATCGACGAGTTCGACCGCAAGGCCAAGGAAGCCGAAGCGCGCCTGAAGGCGGCCGCCGCCGCGCCGGCGGCCGCTGCGGCCCCGCCGCCGCAACCGGTCGCAGCCGCGCCGGCGCCGGTCCCGGCGCCGACACCCGCACCGCCACCCCCGACCGCGGCCGCGCCGCCGCGCGCCGAGCCGGAGCCGGCGCCGCCGGTGACTCGCCAGGAGATGGCGGCGCTGCCGGCGCCGCCGCCGCGCAATCTGGCGCCGCCGCCGAGCGGTCCCGATGGCGTCTGGTCGTTCAAGCTCTACGGCTGCGGCTACGGCCCTCCCTGGGTTCTCAACAATCGCAGCGTGACCAACGGCAAAATGATCGGGGCCGCGCCCAACCCGAACCGCGCGAGCTGGGAGCTCACCGTGACGATGCCGAGCCCAACCGAGATCGAGGTCAGCGGCCCAGTCATCAACGGCGCCGGTCAGTCGGGCCGCTGGCGCTCCAGCGCCAAGCTGAGCAACGGCGTCTTCCGCGGCAACGGCAGCCTGACGTTCCCGCAGATGAGCGGCTGCACCTTCGAAGCCGTGCGCGGCTGAGACCCAACCGCCGCCGTCACGCGTTTGTGCTACTCTGGCGGCATTCAGGATCGCGCGCATTTTAGATGGTCGTCGACGCCACCCCCTCCTTGATCGATCGCTATCTCGGCAGCCTGCGCCGGGTCTGGCGCGAGGTTTCGGGCCGGCTGCCCGGGGCGATCGCGCCGACCATCGAGCCCGACCTGCAGGGTGCCTCGGCGGCGCAGCTGCGCGAGCGCATGCGCGAATGCCTGGAGGCGCGCGGCGGCGAGGTCTCGGCGCGCGCCCGCGCCGCCGATCTGGGCGAGACCTACCTGCGGCTCACCCCGGCCGGGCGAAAACTGTTCCTGTCGATCCTGGCGCACGACTTCGACCTGCCGCGCGACCAGCTGCACGGCGCGGCGCAGGACTATCTCGGCGCGACCACGGTCGAGCAGCGCCAGCACCTCGAGGCGCGGCTGCGCGAGTTCCTGACCGCGCCGCGCGTCAAGCTCTTGACCCAGTTCAACGCCATCCCCCAGGGCATCAAGTTTCTGGTCGACATGCGCGCCGACCTTTTGGCGAGCATCGGCGAGGATGCCGCGCTGGCCGCGCTCGAGTCCGACATGCGCCAGCTGCTGACCTCGTGGTTCGACGTCGGCTTCCTCGACTTGAAGCCGATCACCTGGGACAGCGCGGCGTCGCTCTTGGAAAAGCTGATCGCCTACGAGGCGGTGCACAAGATCCAGTCGTGGGCCGATTTGCGCAACCGGCTCGACTCGGACCGCCGCTGCTACGCCTTCTTCCATCCCCGCATGCCGGGCGAGCCGGTGATCTTCGTCCAGGTCGCGCTGGTCACCGGCATGTCGGCGAGCATCCAGGACCTGCTCGACGAGGGCGCGCCGGCCAACGATCCGCGCAAGGCCGACACCGCGATATTTTATTCGATCTCCAATGCCCAGGTCGGATTGCGGGGTATTGGATTCGGGAATTTCCTGATCAAGCAGGTGGTCGACGACGTCGCGCGCCAGTTCCCGCAGATCGAGACCTTCGCGACCTTGTCGCCGCTGCCCGGCTTCGGGCGCTGGCTCGCCGGCCTCGACGCGCCGGCGCTGGCGGCGCTGGTGCCGGCGCAGCGCTTCGAAGCGCTCGATGCGCTGCTCGCCGCGCGGAGCCTGGGCGCGGATCCGCGCAGCGTGCTCGCCGGCGACGGCTGGGCCGCCGACCGCGAGGCCGCCGCGGCGCTGCGCGAGCCGCTGATCAGCCTCGCCGCGCACTATCTGATCGAGGTCAAGGACCGCCAGGGGCGGCCGCGCGACGCCGTGGCGCGCTTCCATCTCGGCAACGGGGCTGCGATCGAGCGCATCACCTGGCTGGGCGACCGCTCGGCCAAGGGCCTCGCCGAGGCCGCCGGCCTGATGGTCAACTACCAGTACCGGACCGCCGACATCGAGCACAATCACGAGGCCTTCGCGGCGCACGGCACGATCGCGGCGTCCGACGCCGTGCGCGCGGCGTCGGCGCGGCTCCACGCGGCGCGCCGCGAGCAGCGCTTTTCCTTCCTCGGCGGCCACCTGCGCTTCTGAGCGCTTCATCCGGACGAGTGAGCGGCACGCAATCATTAAGTTTTGTAAGGATCGATCGCCGTTGGGAAGTGGTTAACCCGCGCAGCCCAGCGTGGCTGAGATGGGCGGTGCGTCGGCGGCATTTCCGAACAGCCTAGCTGGTGGCGCGGCTCCGCCGCACCGCTCCCGGCGCCGCCTATCGCTGCGCGCGCGGCTGGTCCTGCTGGTGCTCGCCAGCGCCGTGCCGCTGATCGCGTTCACGGTGGCGCGCCGCTACGTCGACTACGACGAGGCGGTCGCGAGCACCGGCCAGCGCACCTTGGCGCTGGCGCGCAGCATGGCGCTGGTCGTCGAGAAGGAGCTCGAGGCGCGCATCACCGCGCTCCAGGTGCTGGCGGCGTCGAGCGTGCTCGAGGCCGGCAATCTCGCCACCTTCCGCGCGCGCGTCGAAACGACCATCGCGCCGATGTTCCAGGAATCGAACCTCGTGGTGCTGCGCGAGGACTGCCGCCCGGCGCGCCGCTGCCGGTGCGCCCCAACCTGGAGGCCAACCGACAGGTGTTCGCGACCGGCGCACCCGTGGTCTCCAACCTGTACGCGGGCGCGATCGGGCCGCGCCCGGTGGTCACGATCGACGTGCCGATCAAGCGACCGGACGGCACGTTCGCCCTCGTTATGTCGATGAACCCGCGGCTCGAGGATTTCGCCGACGTGATCCGCGACCAGCGGCTACCCGACGGCTGGGTCGCCTCGGTGTTCGATCGCCAGGGCGTCAACATCGCACGGACGCCCAACCCCAGCGGACAATTCATCGGCCAGCACGCCTCGCCCAGCTTGCTGCCGCACCTGCTCGAGCAGCGCGAGGGCATCGTCGAGACGATCTCGCTCGAAGGCATTCCGCTCCTCACCGCGTTCAGCCATGGCACGCGGTTCGGGTGGGCGGTCGCGATCGGCGTGCCGCGCGCCGAGATGACCGCGCCGGCCGTCGCCGCCGCGCTGCGCACGCTCGCGGTCGGCGGTGTCGCGCTCGCGATCGGCTTGGCGCTGGCGCTGCTGGTGGCGCGCCAGATCACCCGCCCAATCGCCGTGCTGCGCGGCCTCGCGGGCGC
>JACQAI010000594.1 GCA_016195115.1 Pseudomonadota bacterium | reverse complement strand
TCTCGAGAAGCCGGTCGCGGCGCCGACCCCGGTCGGGATTCCCCAGCCGGCGGGCGGCGGCGACCGCAACGCGGTGCCGCTCTACGATTTTCCATCGCAGCGCGTCGTCAACCACTTCACCGAGGCGCAGCCGCTGCACATCTCGGCGCTGCGCACCTTGGGCGCGCACTGCAACGTCTTCGCGATCGAGAGCTTCATGGACGAGCTCGCGGCCGCGGCGGGCGCCGACCCGGTGCAGTTCCGGCTTGCGCATCTGAAGGACCCGCGCGCCCGGCGGGTGCTCGAGGCGGCCGCCGAGCGCGCGCGCTGGACCGCCGGCGAGAAGGGCGACGGCAGTGCGGTCGACGCCGGCCAGATCGTCAACCCCGACGGCCTGATCAACCAGATCGAGGGCGGCATCATCCAGGCGACTAGCTGGACCCTCAAGGAGGAGATCACGTTCGATCGCCGCCGCATCACGACGCGGAGCTGGGCCGACTACCCGATCCTCGCCTTCCCGGAGGTACCGACGGTCGACATCGTGCTGCTCGACCATCCCGACGAGCGCGCGCTCGGCGCCGGCGAAGCGTCGTCGGGCCCGATGGCCGGCGCGATCGCCAACGCGATCGCCAACGCCACCGGCGCGCGCATCCGCACAATGCCGCTCACTCCGGCGAAAGTGACGGCGGCACTCGGCTGATCGCTTACCGGAGCGTCTCCGCGATCTTCACCCTCCCCCGCGGCTGACGCCGCGAGGGAGGGTGAGGGCTACAGGCCCAGCTCGGACAAGGACGGGTGGTCGTCGGGTCGCCGGCCGAGCGGCCAGAGGTACTTGCGCTCGGCGGCGGCGATCGGCAGGTCGTTGATGCTGGCGATGCGCCGCTGCATCAAGCCATTGGGCGCGAACTCCCAGTTCTCGTTGCCGTAGGACCGGAACCAACTGCCCGAGTCGTCGTGCCACTCGTAGGCGAAACGCACGGCGATGCGGTTGTCGCCGAACGTCCACACCTCCTTGATCAGGCGATAGTCGAGCTCGCGCGTCCACTTGCGCTGCAGGAAGCCGACGATCGCCGCGCGGCCGGCGAGGAACTCGGCGCGATTGCGCCACACGCTGTCCGGGGTGTAGGCCAGGGACACACGCACCGGATCGCGGCTGTTCCACGCGTCCTCGGCGGCGCGAGCCTTCTGGCGGGCGGTCTCGAGCGTGAACGGCGGCAGCGGTGGCCGGCTCTCCTCCACCCTCAGACCTCCTTGTAGCCGTACTCCGGGATCCCCTGCTCGTTGCCGTAGTACTTGAAGGGCAGGAACTTGCCCGACATCGTGATCTTGACGCGATCGCCCTTCGGGTTGGCGACCCGCTCGAACTCGAAATCGAAATCGATCGCCGACATGATGCCGTCGCCGAACTCCTCCTCGATCAACGCCTTCCAAGCCGGGCCGTTGACCATCACGAGCTCGTAGAAGCGATAGAGCAACGGGTCGGTGGGCGGCATCGGCGTGCCGGTGCCGCGGTGGGGCACCTCGTTGAGCATCGCCTCCTCGGCGGCGTCGAGCCCGAACAGTCGCGCCGCCTTCTTGGCCGACGGCTTGACGAGCTTCATCTGGCCGAGCAGGGCGCCGACCACGAGCGTCGGCGCCATGCCGCCGATCTCGTCGCAGATGTGCCGCCACGTCCATCCCTTGGCCCGCTTCATGTCGAGGATCTTCTCGGTCAGCTGTTCGCGTCGCATGGCATGCTCCTTTGCTGGTCGGTCTGGCGGTTGAACGGCACGGTGGCGGGCTGCCTAGCGGGCGCGCGCGCGGATGGCGGCGACGACGGCCGCGTCGGCCGGGTGATCGGCGCCGTCCCCGGTCGCAGCGGCGGCGGCGCCGAGCGCCGGACGCACGACGGCGGGATGGCGGGGATCGAGGTGTGCGCCGCCGTCGCCGGCGAGCTGGCGCGAGCGGGTCACAAGGAAATCGATCAGGTGGTTGCGCAGCGGGTAGTAGTTCGCGTGCTTGTGGAGATCGGCGCGCGAGCGCTCGCGCGGCAGCGTGTTCTCGATGATTTCGGCGAGCCGCGCCCGCGGACCGTTGGTCATGAGCAGGATGCGGTCGGCCAGCAGCATCGCCTCGTCGACGTCGTGCGTGATCATGAAGATGGTCTGGTCGGTGCGGGCGCGGATCGCCAAGACCTCGTCCTGCAGCGCGCCGCGGGTCAGCGCATCGAGGGCGCTGAACGGCTCGTCCATCAGCAGCACCTGCGGCTCGATCGACAGCGCGCGGGCGATGCCGACGCGCTGGCGCATGCCGCCGGACAGCTGCGCCGGCTTCTTGTGCGCCGACTCGGTCAGGTGGACGAGCTCGACGTAGCTCTCGGCATGGGCGCGGATCTCGGCCTTGGTCTTGCCGCGAAAGCGCGACGACACCGCGAGCTCGATGTTGCCGAGCGCGGTCATCCACGGCATCAGGGCGTGGCCCTGGAAGATCACGGCGCGATCGAGGCTGGGGCCGGTCACGTGCTTGCCGTTGACGATCACGGCGCCGTCGGAGGCTTGGTCGAGGCCGGCGAGCACGTTGAGGATCGTCGACTTGCCGCAGCCGGAATGGCCGATGATGCACACGAACTCGCCTTGCGCGACCGAGAACCACAGGTCCTCGAACACGGTCAGCTCGCCGCGGCCACCGGGGTCCGGGAAGCGCTTGGCCAGCCCTTCGACGCTGATGAAGCCCGCGGCCATGGCGCCGGCCTACTCCGCGTACGACACGGCGCGCTGCAGCCGGCCCATCAGCTGGTCGAGGATCATGCCGACGACGCCGATCAGCAGGATCGCGTTGATGACGTTGTTGATCGAGAGGTTGTTCCACTCGTTCCAGACGAAGTAGCCGATGCCGGTGCCGCCGACCAACATCTCGGCAGCGACGATGACGAGCCACGCGATGCCGATCGAGATGCGCATGCCGGTCAGGATGGTCGGCGCCGCGGCCGGCAGGATCACGCGCAGCGCTGTGCGGACCCGCGACAGCTCGAGCGTCTTGGCGACGTTGAGCCAGTCGTTGCGCACCGTCGCGACGCCGAACGCGGTGTTGAGCAGCATCGGCCATACCGAGCAGATGAAGATGACGAAGACCGCCGAGGCGGCGCTGTCCTTGATGGTGTAGAGCGCCAGCGGCATCCAGGCGAGCGGCGAGATCGGCTTCAGGACCTGAATGAACGGGTCGAGCGCCCGGCTCATCAGCGGCGACATGCCGATCAGGAATCCGAGCGGGATCGCGACCAGCGCCGCGGCGAGGTAGCCGCCGAGCACGCGGGCGAGCGAATAGGCGAGCTGGATGCCGACGCCCTTGTCGTTGGGCCCCTTGTCGTAGAACGGGTCGCTGAGGTGGCGCCAGAGTTGGGCTCCGACATCCAGGGGCCCCGGCATCGCCGACTTGCCCTGGCTCGCGGTCGCGCCGACCAGGCGGGCATACTCCGGATCCATCTGCTGCGGCCCCGCGCCGGTGCCCTGGACCAGGATCTGCCAGACCAGCAGCAGCGTCGCCAGCAGCAGGGCGGAGACGATGGTCGCGCGGACGGATAGCGAGCTCACGGCGTCAGGTCCGCTTGATCGCGAAGCTCCTGATGTAGTCTTCCGGCTTCTCGGGGTCGAACGGCTTGCCCATGACGCTGAAGGCCTTCGAGGTCGTGGTCGGCGGCGTCAGGCCGGCTTCCTTCATCAGGCGCGCCGCATCGGTGGCGAGATAGACCTGGGCGGCGATGCCCTTGTAGTCGATGTCGCCCTTGATCTGACCCCAGCGCTTCATCTGCGTCAGGATCCAGATCGCGAAGCTGTGCCACGGGAACGGATCGAAATCGATGCGCCGGGTGTCCTTCTTCACCGCGCCGAGTCCGTCGGCGTAGGTGCCGGTGAGGATCTGCTCGAGCACGGTCTCGGGCTGGTTCAGGTAGTTGGCCGGCGCGATCGCCGTCGCGATCTGCTTGCGGTTCTCGGGATTGGAGGCGAACGCGGTCGCCGCGATGATCGCGCGAAGCAGCGCCGCGTAGGTGTTCGGTAGCGTGGTGACGAAGTCGCGCGACGCCGCGAAGGCGCAGCACGGATGGCCCTCCCACATCTCCTTGGACAAGAGATGGATGAAGCCGACGCCGTCATAGACCGCGCGCTGATTGAATGGATCGGGGCCGAGATAGCCGTCGATGTTGTCGGCGCGCAGGTTGGCGACCATCTCGGGCGGCGGCACGGCGCGGATCTGGATGTCGGTGTCGGGATCGAGCCCGGCCTCGGCGACATAGTAGCGCAGCAGGTAGTTGTGCATCGAGTAGTCGAACGGCACCGCGAACTTGAAGCCCTTCCACTGCTTGGGATCGCGTTTGTCCTTGTGCTTCATCGCCAAGGTGATGGCCTGGCCGTTGATGTTCTCGACCGCCGGCATGGTGTAGGGCACCGGGTTCGAGCCGGCGCCCATCGAGATCGCCAGCGGCATCGGCGACAGCATGTGGGCGGCGTCGTATTCCTTGTTGATCGTCTTGTCGCGGATCACCGCCCAGCCCGCGGTCTTGATGACCTCGACGTTGAGGCCGGCCTTGGCATAGAAGCCCATCGGCGCGGCCATGATGATCGGCGTGGCGCAGGTGATCGGAATGAAGCCGACCTTGAGGTCCTTCTTCTCGAGCGGCGCGCTCTGCGCGAACGCCTCGGTTGCGGTGGCGATCGGGAAGACGTGGTCGAGCGCCGCGGCGGCGGTGGTCGCCCCGACCGCCTGGAGGAAGCGCCGGCGGGTCGCATCGACCGGAAACAGCGCGCGCATGACGGCGCCCTCGACCAGCCCGCGATAGGGCGGTTCGCTGGGCGCGGCGGCGTCGTGCTCGGCGGCGGTTGCGTGGCGCCCGCAGGCGCATCCGGTAGTCCGCAGCGTCGCGCGCGGATCGAAAGGATCGTCGACGTTCATGGCCATCCCCGCCCAGCCGGGGCTCTTCGCGAGCCCGTTGTGGCGCCGGAAGTGGCAAGGAGCATGCCAGCGGATCACCGCCCCGGGGGTTGCGGTCCTCGTGACCCCGGCGCGGCGCAGATCATCGCCTGATTTTTGAGCACGTGCCCGCGATATGGGCTGACTGACCGACCGCGGGGGCTTTTGCGACGCGCTTTACAGCCCGGCGTGCGTCGGGTACAAAGCGCGCCATGCTGCATTCGATGCTCAAGCGCGTGAAGAATTTCAAGACGCCCGCCGACGGGGCGCCTGGGGAGTTCGCGTGCTGAGCTGACAGCAACTGCACGACCCTCAAAGGCCCCGCCGGCGACGGACGGGGCCTTCGCATTTCTGGCCCTCGTCCGCTCCGGTCCCCGATGGAGACGACGATGGCCGCGACCCAGACCCTTTCGACCAAGCGCCCCGCCCAAGACTTCACCCGGAGCGAGCGGCTCGCCACGCCGACCGTGGCGATCGTCGGCGCGACCGGCGCGGTCGGCATCGAGCTGATGCGCTGCCTGGAGAAACGCTGGTTTCCGTTGTCGGGCCTGCGCCTGCTCGCCTCGCCGCGCTCGGCCGGCAAGACCCTGCCGTTTGCCGGCGCACCGTTCCCCGTCGAGGCCCTGGCCGCCAACAGCTTCGAGGGCATCGACATCGCGCTGTTCTCGGCCGGCAGCGGCCCGGCGCGCGAATGGGCGCCGCGCGCGGTGGCGGCCGGCGCCATCGTGATCGACAACTCCTCGGCCTTCCGCATGGACGCGGGCGTGCCGCTGGTGGTGCCCGAGATCAACGCCCAGACGATTCGGCACCATCGCGGCATCATCGCCAACCCGAACTGCGTCGCCATCATCGCCGCCATGGCGCTGTGGCCGCTCCATCGTCGCAATCCGATCCGGCGCCTGATCATGAGCACGTATCAATCGGCCTCGGGCGGCGGCGCCGCGGCGATGGCCGAGCTGACCCAGGCGACCGCAGCCGCGCTGGCCGGTCGCGACGTCGCGCCCGCCGTGCTGCCGCACCCCTACGCCTTCAATCTGTTCAGCCACAACACGCCGATCGATCCGGCGACCGGCGCCAACGGCGAGGAGACCAAGGTGGTCAACGAGACGCGCAAGATCATGGACGTGCCCGAGCTGCGCGTATCGGTCACCTGCGTGCGCGTGCCGGTGCTGCGCGCCCATTCGATCGCGCTGACCGTCGAGTGCGCCGAGCCGATCGCGCCGGAGACCGTGCGGACGCTGCTCGCCGACGCGCCCGGCGTACGCGTGGTCGACGACGCCGCGCGAAACCACTTCCCGATGCCGGTCGAGGCCTCGGGCGGCGACGACGTGCTGGTCGGACGCATCCGCGCCGATGCCAGCGATCCGAGCGGCCGCTCGGTCGCC